>DATKBU010000025.1:0-2278 GCA_035513815.1 Egibacteraceae bacterium | reverse complement strand
GCCGGTGGCCACCAGCCAGGTCGACCTTCCGCCGTCATACCGGTTTGAGCCTGAGGCGATCACGGTTCCCGACGGCACGACGGTGACCTGGACGAACAACGACAACTTCACCCACAACGTCCGCCTGCTGGACGACGGCGGGGAGGTGCTCGACCTGCCGCCCGGCGAGAGCGTGAGCTTCACCTTCACCGGTCCCGGCGAGCACCGCTACGACTGCTCCTTCCATCCCAACGACATGAGTGGCGTGGTCGTCGTCAGCGAGGGCTGACGGCTACCCGTCCCAGAGAGGAATCCACTGATGATCCGCACCCTCGCACTCCGGCCCGTCGCGCGACTCGCGCTCGTCGCCGCCCTGGCGCTCGCGCTGACCGGCGTCGCCATCGCGCTCGCGCCCAGCGCGCACAACCACGACACCGTGTCGGCCTCCTCACGCACGAGCCGTGCGACGTTCCACGACGCGATGCGCGTCCTGTGGGAGGACCACATCGTCTGGACCCGCATGGCGATCATCAGCATCGTCGACGAGCGGCCCGACCAGTCCTTCGCGGTCGAGCGGCTGCTGCAGAACCAGGACGACATCGGCGACGCCATCAAGCCCTTCTACGGCGAGGCCGCCGGCGACGCGCTGACGGTGCTCCTGCGCGAGCACATCGTCGGCGCGGCCGACCTGCTCGTGGCCGCCAAGACCGGCGTCGGGTTCGACGCCGCCCACGAGGCGTGGTACGCCAACGGCGACGAGATCGGAGCCTTCCTGGCCGATGCGAATCCTCGCAACTGGGATCGCGCCGAGATGCAGGCCATGATGGCCGACCACCTCGACCTGACCCTGGCTGAGGCGGTCGCCCGGCTTCAGGGCGACTACGCCGCCGACATCGCCGCCTACGACGAGATCCACGTCCAGATCCTCCACATGGCCGACATGTTGAGCGACGGGATCATCGCCCAGTTCCCCGGCGCCTTCAGCGGCCGCTAGCAGCGGAGTAATCGGGCGGCGCGAGCTGTGCGCGCCGCCCGCCGCTCCACCACTTCATTGATCCGAGGAAGACATGACCCTGACGCATGCCGAGTCCGATGACGGCCACCGTCACCGGACCAGGAGCCGTCGACCTGCGCCATCCCGGGCTGGCCGACCCGGCCGTCCGGGTCGTCGTTATCAGGACCGATGCCGGAGAGGCGGCGCTGCGCCTTGCTGTTCATCGGTGTCGTCACCACGAAGCGAGACGACCAGTGGATAAGCAGGACATCTTGGAGCGCGTCGCCTTCTATCGCGACGCGCCGCCGAGGCTTCGTTCGTCCATGCTCGGCGCAGCTCGCTACCGGAAGCTGGCGCCCGGCGAATCCCTCTTCACAGAGGGGGAGCCTGCCAGTCACGTCGCCGCGCTGGGTAGCGGCAGCATCCGCGTCTTTCGCGCCGGCGCCACCGGGCGCCAGATCACGCTGTACCACGTCCGTCCCCAGGAATCGAGCCTGGTGGGCATGCTGTCGGTCCTGCTCGGTCGGCCTCTGATCGCCACCGCGCAGGCCGAGGTCGCCACGGAGGTCGCGATGCTGCCGGCCGCGGCGCTGCGGGAGTGGGTCAGCGTCAGCGAGGCGATGCGCGGTTTCATCTTCGAGACCATGACCCGCGCGCTGGTCGACATCACCTCGCTGCTCGAGGACGTCGCCTTCCGCAGCGTCGAAAGCCGCCTCGCCGTGCTGCTCGGCCAGCATGCCGACGACGAGGGCCTGATCCGCATGCGACACGAGGACCTCGCCGCCGAATTGGGGACGGCGCGCGAGGTCGTCAGCCGCATCCTGGAGAGCTTCGAACGCCACGGCGTCATCGGGCTGGCGCGGGGTCGGATCGTGGTGCGCGACGCCGCCGCCCTGCGGGCGCTGGGCTAGTGGCGGCCCGGGCAAAGCTACCGGGTCAGTCGCGCTCCCGCGCCCGAATGGGTTGCGCGCGCGGGCATTGGCCGGCAGTTTCGAACCCAGCCGGTGCGCCACCATGGCCGCGGCCGCGATGGGCGGTGGTGCGTGACCCCAGTCACTGAGTTTTGCGCCCGTGTCCGGCAGTCTTCACCCACGCCCAGCGACGAGGTGCGCCGTTAGAGGAGGTTCGGATGGCGATCGGGCCGTACGGAAGCCTCCGGGCCGCCGCCCAGCGCAGAGCACGTCGAGAAGGGACCGAAACCAGCGACACGCGCCGCCCGACCCCGCAGCCCGGCCGTGGCGGCCAGCGCACCAGCGCACAACTGATTGAGAGGCACAGCTGATTGAGAGGTACGTGAACCATGTC
>DATKBU010000024.1:0-2081 GCA_035513815.1 Egibacteraceae bacterium | reverse complement strand
CGCCCATCGCAGCGCGGGCTGCTCACACACTTCGCGACCGCCGCGGCGGCTACGGACCTGCCCGTGATGCTCTACGACATCCCGTCGCGCTGCGCGGTCGAGATCGCCGGCGATACCCTGCTGCGCCTCGCTGAGACGGTGCCCAACATCCGCGCGGTGAAGGATGCGACCGGCAACTTCACCAAGGCTGCCCGCGTGGCGGCCAGCGCCCCCGACGGCTTCGAGATCTTCTCCGGCGACGATGCCGCCCTCTTGCCGCTGCTGGCCGTGGGCGGCGTCGGTGTCGTCAGCGTCGCCGCTCATCTCGTGGGTCGAGAGCTTGCCGACATGATCGAGTCGTTCCCGACTGATCCGGCCAGATCCCGGCGCATCCACCACCGGCTGCTGCCGCTGTTCTCCGCTCTGTTCTGCGACTCCAACCCGGTTCCGCTGAAGGCGGGCCTCGATCTGCTCGGCCTCCCGGGCGGCCCCGTCCGGCTGCCGCTGGCCAGTGCTGACCAAGGGGTCATCGACACGATGCGGACGACGATGACTGAACTGGGGCTCCTCGACGCGGCGGAGCGGTAGATGACTGACGCTGTTCAGGTCTCGTTCTACGGCGGCCTCGGCGAGATCGGGCGCAATATGGCGACCGTCGAGGTCGAGGGGCGCCTCGCCGTCCTCGACGTCGGGCTGATCTTTCCCGACGCGGAGCATTTCGGCATCGACCTCATCCTCCCCGACTGGTCCAACCTGGCGCCGCGCGCCGACGACATCGACTGCGTCGTGATCACCCACGGCCATGAGGACCACATGGGCGCGCTGCCGTTCTTCCTGCGCGAGTTCCCCGACATCCCGATCTACTCCACGCGGCTGACGCTGGCGCTGATCAAGGCCAAGCTCGAGGAGTATCCCGAGGTGACCGCAGACCTGCGCGAGGTGGAGCCCGGCCAACGCCTGAAAGTCGGACCGTTCGACATCGAGTTCATCGCGGTCACGCATTCCATCCCTGACGGGATGGCCGTGGCGTTCCACACACCGCACGGGACGATCCTGCACTCAGGTGACTTCAAGCTCGATCAGACGCCCATCGACGGCGAGCCGACCGATCTGCCGCATCTGTCGGCGATCGGCGACGACGGCGTTGCGCTGCTGCTGGCCGACTCCACCAACGCGGACTTTCCCGGTCACGTGCCCAGCGAGCGGACAGTCGGCGCCACGCTGCGCGACGTGTTCGCGGCCGCGTCGGGTCGCATCGTGGTCACGACGTTCGCCAGCCACGTCCATCGCGTGCAGCAGGCGATCGACGCCGCTGGAGAGGTCGGTCGCAAGATCTGCTTCGTCGGGCGCTCCATGGTCCGCAACATGCCCATCGCCCGCAACCTCGGGTATCTGCGCTACGACGAGGAAGATCTGGTCGAGATGAGCGACGTCGAGGGCATGTCGCGCGACGCGGCGGTCATCATCTGCACCGGCTCCCAGGGCGAGCCGTACGCCGCCCTGTCGCTGATGGCGTCGGGACAGCACCGGCAGGTCCAGCTGGCGCCGGGCGACACCGTCGTGCTCGCATCCTCGGTCATCCCCGGCAACGAGTCGGCAATCTACCGCTCGATCAACGGCCTGCACCGGCAAGGCGCCGAGGTGGTGCACAAGGGCATCGCCGGCGTTCACGTGTCGGGGCACGCCGCGGCAGACGAGCTCAAGCTGTTTCACAACATCGTTCGCCCCAGCGCCTTCGTTCCCGTCCACGGCGAGTACCGCCATCTCGTCGCGCACGCCAAGATCGCCGTCGAGACCGGCACCCCGAAGGACAGTGTCCTGGTGTGCGAGGACGGGGACACCGTCCTGCTCGAGAACGGGGTGGTGCGCCGCGGCGAGTCGTTCCAGCCGGGTCGGGTCTTCGTCGATGGCCTGGGCGTCGGCGATGTCGGCAGCGCGGTCCTGCGAGACCGCGGCAAGCTGTCAAGCGAGGGCATCTGCGTGGCGGTGATCGTGCTCGACGAGCATCTGCGGATCGTGGGCCAGCCGCAGGTCGTCCAGCAGGGGGTCATCTACGAGCCTGAGCAGGCCGGCCTCATGGAGAGCGCCGCGAAGACCATGTC
>DATKBU010000023.1:0-3950 GCA_035513815.1 Egibacteraceae bacterium | reverse complement strand
CGCTGGTCAGCGCTCCCGAGCCTGCGCCCGCCTCGACGACGGTGGCGCCTGGGCCGATGTCGGCCAGCGAGATGATCATCGCCTGGTCTTTGGGGTAGACGACCTGCGCGCCGCGGGGCGCCTTCACGGTCCAGTCGGCGGACGTCGGCCGCAGCGCGAGCAGCGTGGAGCCCTTCGCGCTGCGTACGGTGCTGGCCTCCGGCTGCCCGATCAGCGCGTCGTGGGCGATGGCGCCGCCGTGATAGTGGAACTCGGCGCCCTCCTGGAGCGTGAGCAGGTAGCGACGCCCTTTGCGGTCGACCAGCAGCACTTTGTCTCCGGGCGCGAACGGGTCGCGGTGGCCCGCTTGCCTCGGCGGGCGCAGGGGGCCGGTCACGCGGGCGCTGCTTCGCGCTCGCGCCGGGCGCGTGCGGCCAGCGTCTTGGTCAGTCGCTCGCGCGTGCGGCAGAACGCGCAGACTGCTGGCCCCTCCCCGCGGTGGCTGGTCGGCAGCTCGCAGCGCGTGCATGCGACGACATCGCGGTCGCGCGCGTCCGCAGCGGAGAAGTGCTCGCGCTGCGCGCGGTCGAGGAAGCCGAACAGGAAAGCGGCCTTCGTGCCCGGGGAGTGCCGCTCCAGCTCGTTCAGAGCGTCCTTGTAGCGCAGGACGGTGTTGCCCGCGACCAGCGGGCACTCCTCTACCACGTAGTCAAGCCCGGTGATCACGCAGTACGCGGCCGTCTCGCGCTCGCCGAGTCGGTACAGCGGCTTGACCTTGCGGGCCATGCCTGCCTCGGCGGGAAGGGCAGGCGATTGGCGAGCCATGAACGGTGTCTGCCACCGCAGCACGTTGCCCAGCAGCGTGGCCGCCTCGTCGTCCAGGTTGTGCCCGGTGGCCATCGCGTCGTAGCCGCGCTCCACCGCGATCCGGTTGAACACGTAGCGCTTCGACAGCCCGCACACCCCGCAGGAGGAGCGGGTGCGAACCGTCGAGGCCTGTGGGATGTCAAAGCCGTGCTCGGCGGCCAGGTCGACCAGATGCAGGTGCTGGCCTCGCCGTGTCGCGAACTCGCGCACGATCTGCTCGGAGCGGTCGGAGTACTCGCCGATGCCGAGGCCCAGATACAGGCCGTCGGCCCGATAGCCCATGTCCAGCAGGATGTCCCACAGCGCAAGCGAGTCCTTCCCGCCGCTGACCGCGACCAGGATCCGGTCGTCGTAGCTGAGCATGCGGTGCTGGTCGATCGCCTCGCGGACCTGCTTGCGCACATGGTCGATGAAATGCTCGGGGCAGTAGGCGGCGCGGTTGCGGGCGATCTCGATGATCGAGGTCTGGTCGCACGCGTGGCAGCGAGCGGGCCCTGCGCCGCCGGAGATGACCGGGCGCACCTCCAGCTCTGCGTCGTCGGGCACGACGTGGTCCTTGGTGATCAGAGCCCCGTCGTGGATGACCAGCACGGTCTCCGGGTTGATGTCGAGCTTGGAGAGGACGCGGCTGACCGGCGCGGGGCCAGGGACCTCCGCGATTCGCTCTGGGTTTCGCAGCTTGACCTTCATGCGACCTCGTCCCGGTGTGACGATGGCGCTGCCATTGTCGAGCGCTCGGCGGACTGACGCTACAGCGGCGGCGATGGCGGCGCGTCGGAGCGGAACAGGCTGCGGCACGCCTCAAGCCCGACGATCTCGACAGGCGGGCGCCGGCGGGCCGCCCAGCGGTCGCGATCCATCACGAAATGATGCTCGACCGTGCGCTGGTCGCGCACCACATGAATCGCGTGGCCGTTGTCGCGGTAGCCGAGGCTGCGCGACACCCGAGCGGAGGCGAGGTTGCCCGCGACGGCGCCGCTGCGCGCCTCGAGCGCGCCAAGCCCATCGAACGCCAGTGCAAGCACTGCGGCCCGCATCTCCTTGCCGATGCCTTGTCCCTGGAACGGCTGGCCGAGCCATGAGCCGGTGTCGACGCCGCGGGCGATGGCGAACTGCTTCGCCGCGATCCCCTGCGCGCCGACGACCCGACCCTCGAGGATCACCGCGAAGTCGGCATGCCAGTCGTCAGGGCTCCACGACGCGCGCAGCCCCCAGTGCCATTGGAGGACGCCGCGCTCAAGCTCACCTGGCGGCAAGTCGGTCCACGGTGTGGAGAACGGCATCTGCTCGGGCGGGTGCACGCCCGCGGCGGCGACGACGGCCAGCTCGGCGAGGTCCTCGTCGGTCGGGACGCGCAGCTCCAGGCGCTCGGTGCGCAGGCGAAGCCCGAACAGCGGCCACAGCCGCTCAAGCGTGCTCATGCGGGCGCCCGCGACTGGCGCGCGAGGGGCGCGAGACGCCTGATCATCGGCTGCGTGCATCTGCGCTCGCATGTGATCGCGAGCGCACGCAATCGGCGGCGTGGGGCATCAGCCATGAGGGCCGATGGGCAACCATGAAGGGCCGATGGCAACCATGAAGGGCCGATGGGCATAGGCCGCGCTCCTGTTCGGCGTTGAGGGGTCCGTAGACTACTGGGGTGGCCGAGATTGCGATCCCCGAAGCGCGTCCTCGCGCGGCGACGCTGGCGCTGAAGGAATGGGCGGCTGTCGCCCGGGCGCTGCTCGACGGCCGCCAGACGGTGCTGCTGCGCAAAGGCGGGATCCATGAGCGCGCGTTTGCCGTCGCCGACGGGCGCTTCGTTCTGTTTCCGACGGTCGCGCATAGCCATGCGGAGCGAGTTCGGGCCGAGCACCAGGATCTCCTGGCGCTCGGCGAAGCCGACGTCGACGAGGACAAGGGGACCTTCACGGTCCGGTGCGGCGTCAGCCTGGTCGATGTCGTCCCGGCGGAGCGGCCTGAGGGGCTGAGCGACATCGCGGACCTGCACATCTGGACTGCGCACTCGGTCCAGGAGGACCGCCTGGACTTTCGCCCGAAGCATCCGCTGCAGGTTCTCGTCGTCCGTGCATTCGAGCTGCCCGCGCCGGTCACCCTCCAGCGCGCCGAAGAGCACTCCGGCTGCAAGTCTTGGCTGGACCTGCCGTTGTCGTGGGACGGGGCGTCCGGGCGTCAGGCCGTCGGCGAGGAGCGCCTGCGGGCAGACGCGGCGCGCGTTCGCGCCGCGGTGGGCTGAGCGTCGATTTGACCCACCAACGTGACAGGGCTGAGCTGCGCGTTCTCACGCTGAACCTGTGGGGTGTGAACGAGTCGGTCGAGCAGCGGATGCCGGCGCTGATCGACTATCTGCGTGCGGCGCCGGCGGACATCGTCGCGCTCCAAGAGGTGGATTCCTGGGGGTCAGCGAGCCAGGCGGACCACGTTGCAGAGGCCCTCGGACTGCGCGCCCACGTGATCCGCAGCGGACCCGACGGCGTGGGGGGCGAGGGGCTGGCTGTCTTGAGCGCCGTCCAATCAGATCCAGTCGCGACCGTGCACCTGCCCTCGGTCGACGGCGACCACGCTCGAGCCCTGCAGGTGGTGGACGTGCGGCTGCCGTGGGGCGTGGTGAGAGTCGGCAACACTCACCTCACGTGGCCGCTTGACGCCGACCAGGGCCGGGCCCAACAGGCGCGGGCGATCGCCGAGGCGCTCGCGGGCTGGGATGGTCCGGCGGTGGTGCTGGGCGATCTCAACGATGTGCCACGCTCCCCCGCCCTGTCCGTGCTCGAAGAAGCCGGTTTCATCGACGCGTTCGGGGCGGCGGCCTCGACCGACCGGGCGACGTTCGACCAGGCCAACCCCTACATGTGGCAGCACGAGCTGGCGGGACGCCGGGTGGATCACATCCTCGCGCGGGGCCTGCGCCCGGTCGCTGCGGATGTGATCCTCACCGGCGAGGACGCGCCGATTGTGTCGGACCACTTTGGGGTGCGCGCGATCTTGGCGACCCGCTGACTGGCCCGAGCATCGCGGACGAGCCGCGCGGCGGGGTGGGGACCCAGAGCGGCCCCCACCCGGTCGGGCCTACGGCGCGCCGTTGCCAGGCGACAGAGCGCCGGCGA
>DATKBU010000022.1:0-14730 GCA_035513815.1 Egibacteraceae bacterium | reverse complement strand
GCGGCGCCGCCTCCCTGCAGCCGGAGTCCGCCGCAGTCAGTGAGTCGCTGGAGGTCCACGGCTTCCTTCGCGGCCACGGACGAGAATGGCAGCGACCGGACGGCGGGCGGGTTCAGGCGCTGGTGTACGAGTTCGGATCGGGCGAGGCCGCGGCTGCGTTCGACGTCGACAGCGCTCAGCTGTCCTGCGCCTACGCCGATGACGCATTCACCGTCGCAGGGTTCCCGGACGCGTTAGGCCTGCGCGTGCGCACCAGCGGCGGCGTCCGGGACCAGGTGTCGTTTCTCCAGGGGGCGCGGCGCTACGAGATTCGCGTCGAGCAGGCGGCCAGTGACAGCTACGCCGCAATCTCGGCGCTGACCGAGGCAGCGGTGCGGGCCGCACGCTGACCGAGGCAGCGGTTCGGGCCGCACGCTGACCTCACGCGGCCCGCCGGACCCGATGAGGCCGCCGCTCGCCGAGCGCTACCCGATCCTGCCCAGGTGGGCCAGGGCGATCGCCGCCGCCGCGATGGACGCGGTCTCCGTGCGCAGAATCGTGGCGCCGAGCGACGCGCAAGGAAGGCCCGCCACCTCGTCGGCGGCGAGTCCTCCCTCGGGACCGATGGCGAGTGTCACGTCGCCGCCGGTCTCGTGCCTGGCCTGAAGGGCGGAGACGATGCCCTGCGTCGCGTGCTCCCAGAGGATCAGCGCCCCGGGCTCGCTGGCCAGGACCGTGTGCCATTCGCCGATGTCGCGGATCTGGGGCAGGCGGCTGCGGCGGCTCTGCTTGGCGGCGGCCAGCCCGACGCCCCGCCAGCGCGAGACCGCCTTTGCCGCTCGGTCGCCGTCAAGGCGGACCTGGCTTCGCTGGGAGTGCACCGGAATGATCGCGTCCACCCCCAGCTCCGTCAGGCGCCGCACCACCTCGTCCAGCTTTCGCGCTTTCGGCAGCGCGTGGACAACCGTGAGCTTCGGCTCGGGCGGCGGCTGCTCGAAGTGCGACAGCACGTCGAGGACGGCCTCGCGGCCTGGGGCGCGAACGCGCGCTTGATACATGACCCCTCGCCCGTCAGCCAGACTGACCGGATCGCCGGTCCGCGCGCGCAGCACCGCGGTCAGGTGGCGCGCCTCGTCTCCGCGCAGAATCGCGCTGGACCCGTCGATGTCGGTGGGGTCACAGAAGAAATGCGGGCCCTGTGTGCGCGGACGGGCTGGCGTCATGTTCAGGCGCGGCTCACGTGCCGAACGCCTCCCGCAGGCGCCCCAGCAGCCCCTTGCCCGCCGCAGCGCCGTTTCCCACCGGCTCCCCGCGCAGCTCCGCGAAGCGGCGGAGCAGCTCTGCCTCCTCGGCCGACAGGTTCCGCGCTGTCTCGACACGGCAGTGCACGGAGAGGTTGCCGCGCGCGCCTCCGCTGTTCAGCTTGGGGACGCCGTGGCGGCGCAAGGTGAGGATGCCGCCGCTCTGCGTCCCCGGCGGCACGCTCAGCTTCTCCTCTCCGTGAAGCGTCTCCAGGTTCACATCGGCGCCCAGCGCGGCCTGGACCATGCCCAGCCGAAGCTCGCAGTGCAGGTCGGCGCCGTCACGGGTGAACACCGGGTGCGGGGCGACACGCACACGGACGTACAGGTCGCCGGCGGCGCCGCCGCTGCGCCCTGCCTCGCCGCGGCCGCTCAGCCGCAGCCGCGTCCCATCATCGACGCCTGGCGGGATATCGATCGTGACCGTGTCCGTGACCTGGGTCCGGCCCTCGCCGCGGCAAGCCGCGCACGGGTTGCGGATGACCTGTCCTGCGCCGGAGCAGGCAGTGCAGACGCCGGTGGTCAGGACCTGGCCGAACATGCTGCTGCGCACCTGCTGGACGGCGCCGGCGCCGCCGCACGCCTGGCAGCGCTCGGGGGCGCCTCCCTCCGCTGCGCCGCTTCCGCCGCACTCCTCACAGGGACGCGCCACGGTCACTTCGATGTCGCGCTGAACGCCGAACGCGGCCTCTTCCAGCGTCACCGCCACGTCGACCAGCGCGTCGCGGCCTGTCCGGCGCACACCGCCCCCCGTCCGGGCCGAACGAGAGAAGCCTCCCCCGAAGAAGGCGTCGATGAGGTCGCTCAAGTCGCCGAAGCCCGCGAATGGGTCGCCGCCGGCCGCACCTGGGCCTCGGGGGTCGCCGAAGCGATCGTAGTTCGCGCGCGCCTGCGGGTTCTTCAGCACCTCATAGGCCGTCGTGAGCTCCTTGAACTCCTCCTCCTCGCCGCCGGCGTCGGGATGCAGCGCGCGAGCGCGAGCACGATAAGCGCGCTTGATGTCTGCGTCAGAGGCGTCTCGGCTGACGCCGAGGATCTCGTAGAGGTCGCGCACGGTTCGGGAGGCTTCCATCAGGGGGTGGGGGTCGCGGCTAGCTGCCGGTGAGCTCGGCGAGCGCCTTCTCCAGGCCAGAGGCTACCGCCTGAACAGCGGCCAGCGTGCGCGGGTAGTCCATGCGGGTGGGCCCGAGGACGCCGAGGGACCCGACTGAATCCGCGCCGGCGCCGTAGCTGGCCACCACAATCGAGCACGCCGCAAGCTCTGCCAGCGGACGAAGCTCCTCGCCGATGCGCACCGCCGGGTCACCGGCCTCCAGCGCTGCCCGCAGCAAACCGAGCACGAGGACCTGCTGCTCCAGCGTCTCGTAGACCTCGCGGACCTGCTCCAGCCGCTCGAAGTACCCGGCGTCGGCGATGTTCGCGCTGCCGCCGACGAAGATCTGCGCTCCAGGCGGGGAGACCAGACCGCCTCGCACCGCATCAGCGACGCTCTCCAGCAGCTCGCGAACGCCGTGCGGCGCCCCCGCTGCGACGCCGGCGATGACGTCGGGCGCGTCGGTGACGCGCAAGCCGGCGGCCGCCTCGTTGAGGGCGTGCCGCGCGCGCTGAACATCATGGTCCATCAGCGCCTCACCGAGATCGAGCATGCGCTTCTCGACCTGTCCGGTGTCAGCGATCATGACAGCCAGGACAGAGTTCGGGCCGAGTGTGACTAACTCGATGTGCCGCAGCCGCGTGCGGTCGAGCCGAGGCGCGGCCACCACGGCCGCAAAACGCGTCAGCCGCGACAGCACGCTGGACGTGCGTCGAAGGAGCTCTTCGAGATCGGATGATCCGAGCAACAGCCCCTCGAGCGCCGCCCGCTGCTCAACGCTGAGCTGCGCCGTCTCGCTGAGCGAGTCCACGAAGTAGCGGTAGCCCTTGTCGGTCGGGACCCGGCCCGCTGAGGTGTGCGGCTGCGCGATCAGCTCGGCCTCCTCCAGCGCAGCCATGTCGGCGCGGATGGTGGCGGCCGAGACGCCGAGATTCCAGTCCTCGGCCAGCCGTTTGGACCCCACGGGCTCGCCGTCGCGCACGTAGCCCTGCACGATGGCTTTGAGGATTGCGGCCTTGCGCTCATCCAGCACGACCAACCCCATCACCTCCTCGCGCAGCTAGCAGTCGACGACGTCGAGTGCCAGTCACATCATGGCACTGAAGCATCAGTCGCTCAATCACGCGGCGAGGCGCACAATGACCTCGTTCGCCACGAGCATCCCTGCCGGCGTCAGCTTGAGGCGACCGCCATCGTCGCTCAGCAGCCCGGACTGTGCCAGCCGGGCCGCCTCCTGGTCGTCGATCGGCTCGACGCGCGACCGTTCCACTCCCACGGTCATCCGCAGTCCCAGCATCAGACGCTCCAAGCGCCGGCCGGCGTCGTCGGGGACCTCCTCGCCGGCTTGCGTGCTGTGGCCCCCCAGCGCAGCATCGCAATAGCGCGCCGGTGACCGCAGCGTCCACCATCGCCGTCCCGCCCAATGCCCGTGTGCGCCCGCGCCCGCCCCCAGCCAATCGCCGCCCTCCCAGTACGTGAGGTTGTGGCGGCACTCCCGGCCCGGCCGTGCCCAATTGGAGATCTCGTAGCGCTGCAGACCCGCCTCGGACAGGCGCCCATCGGCGATCTCCATGCGCGCCGCCAGCACATCGTCGTCGGGGGGGATGGCCTCGCCTCGGCGGATCCGCCCCGCATACTCGGCGCCGGGCTCGACAGTCAGCGCGTAGGCGGAGACGTGGTCGACTCGCGCGCTCAGCGCCGCATCGAGCGTGGCAATCCAGTCGTCGTCGCTCTCGCCAGGCGTGCCGTAGATCAGATCGAGGTTGATGTGCGAGATCCCTGCTGAACGCGCATCCGCGACCGCCCGCAGCGGTCGGTCGGCGTCGTGCCAGCGCCCGAGCGCCGCCAGCACGTGCGGCGCGAACGACTGCGCGCCCATCGACACTCGATTCACGCCGGCGGAGACCAGCACCGAGATGTACTCGATCGTGACGGTCTCGGGGTTTGCCTCGACCGTAACCTCGGCATCCTCCGTCACCGGGAGCAGCTCCCGTGCCAGGCGCAGCAGCCCGGCCAGATCCTCAGCCGGCAGCAGCGTCGGCGTCCCCCCGCCCACAAATATGCTGGTGAAGACCGGCCAATCAGGCCCGACCTCGGTTCCGCCCGGCGCGACCCCGCGCGGCCCCGCTTCCGCCGCGCGAGCTAGATCCGCCCGCAGCGCCGCAACATACCGCGGCATCAGTTCGTCCATCCCCGCATACGTATTGAAGTCACAGTAGTGACACCGCGCCGCACAGAACGGCACATGCAAATACAGCCCAGTGAGCCCCCCGGAAGGCTGTGAGGAAACGCCAGCAGCAGAAGCAGAGGACTGTCGGGCTCGGGTGGAGGCGACTAAAGGGCCGTACCCGGAGCCGGAAGCCGAGCTTGACAGTCCGACCCCACCGGAACCCGGGGCAGCCAAGCCCCTTGCCGTAGACATCTAGTCACCCCGCTCGACGGACAGGGCGGCGACGAACGCCTCTTGGGGGATCTCGACCGACCCCACGGACTTCATCCGCTTCTTGCCCTCTTTCTGCCGCTCCAGCAACTTGCGCTTGCGCGTGATGTCGCCGCCGTAGCACTTCGCGATGACGTCCTTGCGGCGGGCCTTGATCGTCTCGCGCGAGATGATCTTCGAGCCGATCGCCGCCTGGATCGGCACATCGAACAGCTGGCGCGGGATGAGCTCGCGCAGCTTGGCGACCATCGCCTTGCCGTAGTCGGAGGCCTTGTCGCGGTGAACGATCGCACTGAACGCGTCGACCGGGTCAGCGTTGAGCAGGATGTCGACCTTGACAAGATCGGCGCGCTGCATGCCCGCAGGCTCGTAGTCCAGGGAGGCGTAGCCCCGCGTCGAAGACTTCAGACGATCGAAGAAGTCGAAGATGATCTCTGCCAAGGGCAGGCGATAGCGCAGCTCCACACGCTCCTCGGACAGGTACTCCATCTTCTCTAGGCTGCCCCGGCGGCGCTCGCACAGCTGCATGACCGCGCCGACGTACTCGCTGGGGCTCAGAATCATCGCCTCGACGACCGGTTCGACGATCGAGTCGATCCGGTTGGGCGGGGGCATCTCGGCCGGGTTGGACACACGCAGGACGCTGGCTTCATTTGGTTTCAGGAGCTTGGGCTCCAGATGCACCTCGTAGGCGACGTTCGGGGCGGTCGTGACCAGCGGGATGTCGAACTCGCGGTCGAGGCGCTCGGAGATGATCTCCATGTGCAGCAGACCCAGGAAGCCGCAGCGGAAGCCGAACCCCAGCGCCGCGGAGGTCTCGGGCTCGAAGGTGAAGCTGGCGTCGTTCAGCCGCAGCTTCTCCAGCGCGTCGCGTAGGTCGGGGAAGTCGTCAGAGTCCACGGGATACAGGCCGCTGAACACCATCGGCGTGGGCTCACGGTACCCGGGCAGCGGCGACGGCGCCGGGTGCGCGTAGTCGGTCACGGTGTCGCCGACCTTGGCCTGCGCGACCTCTTTGATCGCGGCCGTGAGGTAGCCCACCTCGCCGGGACCGAGCGCCTCGACTGGCTTCGGCTCGGGCGAGATAACGCCGAGCTCATCGATTTCGTTGTGGAAGCCGGTGACCATCAGGCGGATGTGCATGTCGGGCCGCAGGACGCCGTCGACCACGCGCACGTAGGTGATCACGCCGCGGTACGGGTCGTACACCGAGTCGAAGATCAGCCCTCGCGCCGGCGCGTCGATGTCCCCGGACGGCGCAGGGACTTGCGCGACGATGCGCTCGAGCACCTCGGGCACGCCCGCGCCCGTCTTGGCGCTGACGGCGAGGATCTGCTCAGGATCGCCGCCCAGCAGACCCGCGATCTCGATCGCCACCTGGTCGGGGCGTGCGGCCGGAAGGTCGATCTTATTCAGCACGGGGATGACCTCGAGCCCGGCCTCGATCGCCACGTACAGGTTCGCGATGGTCTGCGCCTGCATGCCCTGCGCCGCGTCAACGAGCAGGATGGCGCCCTCGCACGCGTTCATCGCCCGGCTGACCTCGTAGGAGAAGTCGACGTGGCCTGGGGTGTCGATCAGGTTGAGCAGGTACTCCTGGCCGTCGCGGGCGAGGTAGGGCATGCGCACCGCCTGCGCCTTGATGGTGATGCCGCGCTCGCGTTCGATGTCCATGCGGTCCAGGTACTGGGCGCGCATATCGCGCGCCTCGACCAGCTTGGTCTCCTGCAGCATGCGGTCGGCCAGCGTCGATTTGCCATGGTCGACGTGGGCGATGATGGCGAAGTTGCGGATGCGCTCAAGGGGATACGTCACCGCCTCAAGGTATCGCGGGCGGCGGGCGCACACGGACGCGGGCGCCCGACGACCCAGCGCTTGCCGCAGATAGACACGGACCCCGGCGGCGGTTAGACTGCGCGACCGTGGTCCGATCAGGGCCTGTTCATACCTCTAGACATCCAAGAGGCTTGCTGCTCCATGGCCAACATCGCCAGTCAGATCAAGCGCAACCGTCAAGCGCTGGTTCGCCGACAGCGCAACAAGGCGGTTCGCAGCGCTTTGAAGACACACCTGAAGAAGTTCCTCGTCGCGGCCGACAGCGGCGACAAAGAGGCCGCAGCAGCCGCGTATCAGGCGGCCGCGCGCCAGCTCGACAAGGCCGCCGGCAAGGGCGTGGTCCACGCCAACTTCGCCGCCAACCACAAGTCGAAGATGGCGAAGCGCTTGGGCGCTCTCTAAGGGCATGGCCGCCGCCATGGCCGCCTGACCAGGTCGGTGATGGCCGACGCGATCGAGCTGCTCGACGCGATCGCGGCCCGCGATGTCGCGCAGGTTGAGCGGCTTCTCGCCGTCGACCCCTCGCTGGCCGCAGCGCGCGGTGAAGATGCGATCTCCGCGGTGCTGCTCGCCCGCTATCACAGCGACTTCCGCATCCTTGAGCTTCTGCTGCAGGCAGGCCCTCCGCTTGACATCTTCGAGTCGGCCGCCATCGGCGAGCTAGGACCGCTGATCGAGGCGACCGCAGCCGACCATCCCGCTGTCGACTCCTTCTCTGCGGACGGCTACACGCCGCTGCACCTGGCCGCGTTCTTCGGAAACGACGATTGCGCTCAGTACCTGCTCGAGCAGGACGCGGCCGTGGACGCGGTCAGCCGCAACGATATGGCCCTCCAGCCGCTGCACAGCGCCGCCGCAGGCGGACATGTCGTCGTCGCGGGAATGCTGCTGCAGCGAGGCGCGGAGGTCGACGCCCGACAGCACGGCGGGTGGACCGCGCTGCACGCCGCGGCTCAACACGGCGACACGGCCCTGTGCGAGCTCCTGCTCCGGTATGGCGCCGACCCAGGGCTGCGCAACGAGGGCGGCACCGTCGCGGCTGAGCTCGTCCCCCGAGACAACGCCGAACTCGTCGAGCTGCTGCTCTGGGCGTGGCTCTCGTCCGGCCGACCAGGCGACAGGCGCGACGGGTGAATCGGCGCTCCGAACCAGCTATCGGCGGCGGCGCGCAGAGTACCCTTGCGGCCGTGACCTCCGGCGACGACTCAACCAGCACGCGGGCCAACGCCTACTGGCATTACGTGACGAAGGACGGAGAAGTCTTCGTCCAATGGCAGGGCGAGACAGTCGCGGTGGTGGCGGGGCGGGCGGGCCACCGCCTGTCTGAGCGCCTCATCGATGCGCATCCTGAGGAGGTCCAGCTTCTGCTGGCGAAGGCCTCGAAGGACTTCCGGCGCGGCAATGAGCGGCGCGCGTCCTCCGCCGAGGCGCCGTCTGAGTAGTCGGTCCGCGATCGGGGCGAGTTCAGCGTCCTCGGCTGGCGACTGCGACAACCGCCCGCTCGACGATGAGGGCGGCTGGCAGCTCTCCGCCCTTGATCTGCACATCGGCCTCGGCGAGTGTCTGGTACGCGGCTGTGAGGGCGCCTGGACCGAAGGTTCGGCGCAGCGCGTGCAGTCGGCGGAATTGGCCCGGACTGACGTTCAGCCCGACTGACTTCGGGTCCAGTCCTCCGGCCACGGCGACGATCGAACGCAGCCGGTAGACCAGCGCGCCGAGAACCATCACCGGATCGTCGCCATGCTCCAGCGCCCCGCGAAGCAGCTCGAGCGCCTCCGCCGGCTGACCTTCGCACATCGCATCCGCGACGGCGAAGGAGCCGCGGTTCCCATGGCCGACCACGACCGCGTCGACGTGCTCCGCGCGGATCGTCCCTTCGGGGGTCGAGGCGGCGGCCTGCGCGACCTTCTCGGCGATCGCGCCGACATCCAGGCCGGCATGCCCCAGGACTGCTGCGACAGCGCCGTCATCGGCGGACCGCCCGCTGCGGCGGAACTCTTCGACGACCAGCTGCGACCAGCGTCGATCCTCCCAGTCCTTGGGCGGCTGGACGTCCACGCGCCCGCCGGCGTCGGCGATCGCGCGCGCCAGCTTCTGTATTCGCGCCGTTCCGGTCGCCATCAGGATGACGGTCGCCTCGGTCGGGCCGAGGTCAAGCTCAGCTGCGAGCGCTGCGGACAGCGGCGCGGCCAGCTCTTGGGCGTCGCGAATGAGAACCGCTCGCGGCGCTCCGAACAACGACCCGGTGCGCAGGTCAGGCAGTCCGCCTTCTCGCAGGTCGGCGGCCCGAAGATCCACCACCTCGAGCTCGCCGGCTTCGCGCAGCTCGTCGAGGATCTTGTCGGCGGCGCGCCGCAGGAGCAGCTCCTCCGGCCCCGTCAGCAGGTACATCCCAGGGCGCGCCGTCATGGGCGGCAGTGTAGCGAGGGCGCCTCGACCGCTCCTCGCCCGCTGCAATCACTCGCGGACCGCCAGGCCCGAGCGTCACCCCGACCGTTCCGTCGGCGTCGGTCCGCAGCACCCGCGTGTCGCGCAGACCGTCGAGGACGTCCGGATGAGGATGGCCGTAGTCGTTGTCGACGCCTGCCGAGATCAACGCGACCTCAGCACCGACCGCCTCCAGGAAGCCGGGAGCGTTGGTGTTCCCGCCATGGTGGGGGATCTTGACCACCGACGAGCGCAGTCGCTCGGGGCGACGCAGCAGCAGGCTTTGAGCCGCGAGCTCCGCGTCGCCCGTGAGAAGGACGCTGCCATGCGCGCCAGCGACTCGCAGAACGACGGAGTTCTCGTTCAGGTCGTGGGCCAGGGCGCCGTCGGCAGGCGGGCTGAGCACCTCGACGGTGGCAGTGCCGAGTGAGAACCGCTGGCCGCCGGAGACCGGGACGATCGCGATCCCGTGAGCCTGGGCGGCGGCGTAGGAGTCGAGGGCCGACGGCGCGATGTCGCCCGACGGCGCCAACGGCGTCGGGCCGACCACGATGGCCGCCACGTCGAGGCGTTCGATCACCGCGGCCACACCCCCGCTGTGGTCATGGTGAGGGTGGGACAGCACCAGCGCGTCCAGGCGATCGATCCCCCGGCGAGTCAGCAGGTCCGCGACTTGCGCAGCATCAGGGCCGGCATCGACCAGCATCCGCGCTGGCGGCGTCCCGGGCACTTCCACCAGAATGGCATCGCCCTGTCCCACGTCCAGCGCCAGGACGGTGAGCTCCGCGACGCCCGAGCCGGCGCCAGGCAAAGGCGCGACGGGCCAGACCGACAACGCGACACACGCCGCGAGCGCCGCGAGCGCCATGCGCGGTGCGCGGCGCCGGAGCAGCAGCGCGCCAGCGAGCAGCGCGGTCGCAGGCGCGAGGACGTCCGAGAGCCGCAGCAGCGGGCCGGTCGAGAACGTTTCCGCAGCCCACCGCACCACCGCAAGCGGGGGGCGGGCGGCTGCCGCGACCCCGCCGCCCGCGGGCACCGACACTTGGGACACCAGCCCTGCGATCAGCCCGATCGTCTGCGCCAGCCCCGCGGCAGGGACGGCGAGCAGGTTGGCCGGTATCGCGGCAAGGGGGATTCCGCCCTGCAGCTGAAACAGCAGCGGAGCCGCGCCGAGCTGCGCACCCAGCGTCACCGCGAGGGGCAGTCGCAGCGCCTTCGGGCCGGGCAGGCGGGCGGCGATCACCGGTGCGAGCACCAGCACTCCCGCCGTCGCGGTCACTGACAGCCCGAACCCAAGCTGCCCGGCCAGCAGCGGGTCGACCAGCAAGAGCACCAGGACGGCCATCGCCAGGGCGTGGCGCGCGTCGCGCCCTCGGCCGAGCAGACCAGCGCCCAGCACGAGCGATGCCATGGCCCCCGCGCGCAGGACCGACGGCTGCCACCGCACCAGCACGACAAACCAGGCAAGCGATGCGAGCGCGATCCAGCGGCGCGCCCGCGCGCCGGCGCCGAGCAGCGACGACAACGCGAGAACACCGGCCAGCAGCACCGCGACGTGGCGACCGGACACAACCACGAGATGGGTCAACCCGGCAGCCTTGAACTGCTCGGCCCGCTGTTCGGAGCGCCCGCGCGCGTCGCCGAGGACCAGTCCTGACAGCAGCGACGCCGAGTCAGCCGCCAGGCGCAGGTCAAAGGCAGCGCGGCTCCGCTCGCGAATCACGGTCGTGGCGCGCAGGACGCGTCCTGGCGGGCCGGTTCGCTCAAGCCTGCCCGCGTCGAGTGCCACCGCGGCGTGCAGCCTGCGCACATGCGCGTCGAAGCCCTCCGTTCCCAGCGGGCGGGCGGTCGCGATGACCCCGAGGCGCTCGCCGATCTCGGGCACGTCCTGACGCTCGTCAAGTCGCAAGAGCGCCCTCTCACGCGTCGGCGCGCCGTCCACCGACGTGACCCGCAGGATCAGCCACACCCCGCCTGGTGTCTCGCGGGGCTCCGTGACGGCGACGGCCTCAAGCGCCGCGCTTCCTCCTCTCTCGGCGAGCTTCGGCAGGAGGCCGCCGTCGCGGATCTCCACCCGCCCGCCTGCCAGACCGGCGCCGAGCAGCAGGAAGCCGACGGCGGCGCCTGCGAGCAGCGCCACGCCCGCAGCCGGCCGTCGCCGCCACGCAGCCACCCGGGCGATCGCGGCCGCGGCCAGCAGCGATGCGGATCCAACCAATGCCAGTCGCCAGCTGCCCGGGGTGAGGCAGCCGGCCCACAGCGCTCCGACCAGCACCCACGCGCTCGCAGTGCTCATCTGACGATCAGACAGAAACCAGCGACGCGAGCTGTTGAAAGGTCTTCTCGCCGATGCCGGTGACCTGGCGGAGATCTCCGACCGCCTGAAAGCGACCGATCGACTCCCGGTGCGCGACGATGCGATCGGCCAGGACGGGCCCGATTCCGGGGAGCTCTTGGAGCTCGTCGGCCGTGGCGAGGTTGAGATCCAGCGTGCCGTCAGCCTTCTTGGCCCCGGCCGAGGGCTGCGCCGGCGCTCGGGCCTCCCCCGCGACAGTGGCAGGCAGCGCCGGCACGACGACCTGCTCGCCGTCGTTGAGCGGGCGAGCCAGATTGAGCTGGTCGATGACGGCATCGGACAGCGGGCCGCCGGCCGCTGCGATGGCATCGCCGACGCGAGAGCCGCCTGCCAAGCGATACAGGCCCGGAGCGGTAACACGCCCGGCCACATGCACGATGAGCGCTTCCGACTCGATCTGCGGGCCGCCGCCGGGCTGCTCCGACGATGCCGCCGCCTCGAGCGGGCCCGGAGAACGGGCGGTCACCCACAGCAGCGCCATCGCCGCCAGGGCGCCGGCCGCCAACACCGCGAGAGCCGCGAGCTCAGCGGGTGCGCATCCCACAGAGGCGGCGCCAGCCCGGGCGCGGGCGAGCAACGACCCCTTGGCGAGTGCGACTCGCGGTGACACCTCGGAGCGATCCATCGGGGCACGCTACGGCGGTGGGCGCGGCTCGGGAGGCGCCAATCAGCAGCGGCTGTGGATGGTCACGCGGGGGCGGCTCGGCGCCTGTCCAGCATGGGCTTCATATCAGGCTGAAGAGTTGGCCTGACGTTACGCGGCGGGCTGTGCCTCGCCGACCGGCGGCTGCTGACTCAGGAGACCGGCTTCGTGACGAAGTTGACCAGCCGATCGGGCACCCACACGACCTTCGTCACCTCACGGCCCTCAAGGTGCTTGACCACCTGCTCGGCGCCGCGCGCCAGCGCCTCGGCGTCTGACTGGGCCGCGCCTGCGGGAATGGTGATCGTGGTCCGCACCCTGCCGTCTACCTGCACGGGAATCTCACGCTCAGCCTCGACCAGCAGGGAGGCGTCGAACGTCGGCCACTGCTGACTGACGACGAAGTCCTCATGACCCAGGCGGCGCCACAGCTCCTCGGCGACGTGCGGGGCGATCGGGGACAGCATGACCTGGATCGCCTCCAGGGCCGATTGCACAGCCGCGCCGCGAACTCCGTCCTCGCGGAAGGCGGCGGACGTTTCGTTGGCCAGCGTCATCAGCTTCGCAAGTGCAGTGTTGTACTTGAACGCCTCGTAGTCCTCGGTCACCGCCGAGATGGTCTTGTGCGCCGCACGCCGCAGCGGCTCGCCGTCGCCGGCCTCGGCGCGCCCCGCCGCGACATGCTCGTCGACCAGCCGCGCCAGGCGCGACAGCCAGCGGAACATCCCCGCCGGCGACACGTCTGCCCAGTCGACGTCGTCCTCGATAGGCCCGGCGAACAGCATGGTGGCGCGCAGCGTGTCCGCGCCGTATTCGGCGATGACGTCGCGGGGCTCGACGACGTTGCCGCGCGACTTGCTCATCTTCGCGCCGGAGGCCACGACCATCCCCTGGGACTTCAGGCGCGTGAACGGCTCGACGAAATCGAGATGCCCCAGGTCGTGAAGTGCTTTGGTGAAGAACCGCGCGTAGAGCAGATGCAGGATTGCGTGCTCGACGCCTCCCGTGTACTGATCGACCGGCATCCAGCGGCGCACCGAGTCCCGATCGAACGCGACATCGTCGCGGTCCGGCGAGCAGTAGCGCAGGAAGTACCACGAAGAATCGACGAAGGTGTCCATGGTGTCGGTGTCCCGCCGCGCATCGCCGCCGCACGATGGGCAGGTCACTTTCGACCAGCTGGGATGGCTGGCGAGCGGCGACTCGCCGGTCGGGGTCAGGTTCACCTCATCGGGCGGCGGCAGGAGCACGGGAAGGTCCGGCTCCCCGACCGGCACGAGTCCGCAGTCGGGGCAATGGATGATCGGGATCGGTGCGCCCCAGAAGCGCTGCCGCGACACCAGCCAGTCGCGGAGCCGGTAGTTGACCCGGAACCGGCCCAGCCCTTTGGCCCGGAGATCCTCGGTGATCCTGCGCTTCGCCTCCGGCCACGGCAGGCCGTCGTAGGGCCCTGAGTTGACGATCAGCCCTTCCCCAGCATGGGTCTCGCGCATGGTCTCAGGATCCAGAGCGGGCTCGCCCTCTGGCTGGACGACGATCCGCACCGGCAGGCCGCGGGCTCGGGCGAAATCAAGGTCGCGCTGATCGTGCGCGGGCACCGCCATGATCGCGCCCGTGCCGTACTCGAGAAGCACATAGTCCGCCGCATAGACCGGCAGCTTCTCGCCATTGACGGGGTTCACGGCGTGGACCCCGAGCGCCAGGCCCTCGTTCTCGACCTCGGTCGATTGCCGCTCGATCTCGCTCTTGCGGTTGACGCGCTCGGCGAATGCGTCGAACTGCTGGGCGACGCCGCCGATCTCAGCCCACGACCTCGCCTGAGGATGCTCAGGCGCCACAACGAAGAACGTCGCCCCGAACAGGGTGTCCGGGCGCGTGGTGTAGACGACGATGTCCTCACGCGTCTCATCGATCCTGAACGTGACGTCGGCGCCCTCGCTGCGACCGATCCAATTACGCTGCAGCGTCAGCACGCGCTCAGGCCAGGTGTCCTCCAGCTGCGCCATATCGTTCAGCAGGCGCTGGGCGAAGTCGGTGATCTTGAAGAACCACTGCGTCAGCGCCTTCTTGGTGACCACCGCGTCGCAGCGCTCGCACCGGCCGGCGATGACCTGCTCGTTGGCCAGCACCGTCTGATCGTTGGGGCACCAATTGACGCTGGCGTCCTTGCGGTACGCCCAGCCGGCTTTGAAGAACTCAAGGAAGATCCACTGGGTCCATTTGTAGTAGCTGGGATCAGAGGTCTGCAGGCGGCGAGACCAGTCCCAGCTGAAGCCCAGCCGCCGCATGGTCGCCGCATGCGTCGCGATGTTCTTCTCGGTCCAGGCGCGCGGGTCGGCGCCTCGCTTGATGGCGGCGTTCTCCGCCGGCAGGCCGAAGGAGTCCCAGCCGATCGGGTTCATGACCTCGTAGCCCTGGAGCCGCCGGTAGCGGGCGACCGCGTCGGCCAGGCTGAACGCCTCGACGTGGCCCATGTGCAGGTCGCCCGAGGGGTAGGGGAACATGTGCAGCGCGTAGAAGGGCGGCCGGTCGCTGGACTCGTCCGCGATGAACAAGCCCGCATCAGCCCATGCCTGCTCCCAGCGGGGCTCGATCTCCTGCGGGTCGTAACCGGTCGCCAACGCGCGCTCCTCGAGGTGGTCCTGGGGGCGTGGG
>DATKBU010000021.1:0-9257 GCA_035513815.1 Egibacteraceae bacterium | reverse complement strand
GACTCCGATTTGAGACGCGGAGAGGCTGTGTCCAAAACCGTTCGGCTTGGGAGCGGCTCGGCGTATTGGGGAGATCTGCTGGAGCCGGCCGTCAAGCTGGCGGAGCACGGCGACCTCGACTACCTGTGCTTCGACCACCTCGCCGAGCTGACGCTGTCCATCCTCCAGCGCCACCGAGCGAAGGACTCATCGCGCGGCTACATCCCCGACATCGGGCCGTGGATGGATGCGCTCCTGCCGATCGCGCGCGCCAACGGGACCAGGCTCGTGACCACCGCCGGCGGCGCCAACCCTCCCGCGGGCGGCCGGGTCGTGATCGACATCGCCCGCAAGCATGGGCTGGAGGGGACCAAGGTCGGCGTGGTCACGGGCGACGATGTCCTCGAGCCGCTGCTCAGGATGGCCGACGAAGGCCACCGGTTCACCAACCTGGACGACGGAGATGACCGCATCGACCGCGTCGCAGAGCGGATCATCGCCGCCAATGCCTATATCGGCGCCGAGGGAATCGTGTCGTGCCTCGAGGCCGGCGCGGATGTGGTCGTCGCGGGGCGCGTGTCGGACAACGCCCTCTACGTCGGCCCGCTGATGCACGAGTTCGGCTGGACCTACCGCGACGTCGAGAAGCTCGGCGCTGCGGTGACGATCGGCCACATGGTGGAGTGCGCCGCGCTGCTGACGGGCTCCCTGTCGAACTTCTGGGCGGAGGCGGGTGACATCTGGGATGTCGGGTTCCCCATCGCCGAGGTGGACGAAGCCGGCGACGCCGTGTTCACCAAGCTGCCCGGCACCGGGGGACTGGTCACCGAGATGACGGCCAAGGAGCAGCTCGTCTACGAGGTGCTCGACCCTGTCAGCTATGTCATGCCCGACGGGATCGCGGACTTCACCGCCCCATCAGTCCAGCAGGTCGGGCAGGATCGTGTGCGCATGACCGGAATGACGGGGCGGGCGCGCCCGGATGAGCTCAAAGTCTGCGTGGGCTACGAAGACGGATGGATCGGTGAGGGGATCGCAATGTTCTCGTGGCCCGACGCGCTGGGCAAGGCGCGCAAGGGCGAGGAGACCGTCCGACAGCGACTGCGCATCATCGGAGTCGAGCCGCGGGCGCTGCACTTCGAGCATCTGGGGGTCAACACGCTGCACGGCCCCACGGCGCCGGCGCCTCAGGAGGAGCCGAACGAGGTGGGGCTGCGCGTCGCCGCGCATTGCGACACCCGCGATCAGGCAGACGCCGTCAAGCGAGAGGTGCTGCACCTGTGGACCCTCGGCGGCATCGGGTCGGCGATCGCGCCCCCAGGCCGGTCGCGACCCGTCATCGCGCTCTGGCCGACGTTGATACCGCGAGACGCGGTGCAGGTCGAGACGCAGATCCTGGAGGCCTAGGTGCTGGAGCGCGAGCGCGACGGAAAGGTCCTGCGCCTGACGTTCGCCGATCCTGAGCGGCGCAACGCCCTGGGCTACGCCGAGGTCGGCGAGCTGCTGAGCGCCCTTCGCGACGCGGAGGCCGACGCAGGAGTGCGCGCCGTCCTGCTGACTGGCCAGGGCAGCGCCTTCTCCGCGGGAGGCAACCTCAAGGAGTTCCAGGCGGAGCTGAAGGCGTCGGCGCACGACCTGTGGGACAGCGGCGCGGTCTGGGCGGACCTCTTCCATGCGCTGCCCCGCCTGCGCCTGCCGGTGGTCGCCGCGGTCAATGGTCCGGCGATGGCGGGCGCCTGCGGCCTGGTTGCCGCCTGCGACCTCGCGATCGCCTCACAGGACGCGTCTCTTGGGCTCACCGAGGTCAAGATCGGGCTGTTCCCCATCATCGTCCTGCCCGCCGTGCGACGCGCCGTAGGCGAACGCGTGGCACGCGAGATGGCGCTGACGGGCCGGATCCTTGACGCCGGCGAGGCGCTTCGGGCAGGACTGGTCAACCGCGTGGTGGCGCCTGAGGCGCTGCAGACAGAGGCGCTCGGCGCCGCGCGCGATCTCGCCGACCTCGCGCCTGCCGCCATGGCGCTCGGCAAACGCCTGCTGGCGGACACCGCCGATCTGGGCTATGACGAGGCGGTGCGCCATGCGCGCGCGATGCGGGCGGCCTTCTTCCATACCGATGACGTAGCTGAGGGCGTCGCGGCATTCCTCGAGAAGCGGCGTCCTCAGTGGTGAGCGAGGTGAGCATGCGGCTGGTGGACATCGCCTATGCCCGATCAGGAGACAAGGGCGACGTCTCCAACATCGGCGTGATCGCCAAGGACGACGCGGCATACGAGCGGCTGGCGCGAGCGCTCACCCCCGAGCGCATCAAGGCGCACTTCGGCGATTGGGTGAAGGGTGAGGTGACCGTCTATCCCATGCCGAACATCGCCGCGTACAACGTCGTGTGCCGACGGGCGCTCGGCGGGGGCGCCACCAGCACGCTGCGGCTGGATCAGACCGGCAAGGCGATGGCCACCGCACTGCTGCGGATGGAGGTGGGCCAGTGACCGATCCTGAGTCAGACATCCACAAGCTGGCCGCCCGCAAGCGCGAGGAGGCTCGCCTCGGCGGACCGGAGAAGTACCGGATCCGCCAGACGGAGATGGGCAAGATGCTCGTCCGGGACCGGCTCGAGCGCCTCCTCGACCCCGGCTTCGAGGTCGAGGATGGCCTCCTTGCCCGCTTCGAGCAGGGCCTTCCCGGCGATGCTGTCGTGACGCTCACCGGCAGAATCGACGGCCGGACCGTGTGCGTGATCGCCAACGACTTCACGGTGAAGGCGGGCACCTGGGGCAAGAAGACCTTCGAGAAGATCACGCGGATGCAGGAGATGGCGCTGGAGATCGGGGCGCCGCTGATCTATCTCATCGACTCGGCGGGGGCCCGGATCGATGAGCAGTTCGAGAGCTACGCGGGGCGGCACGCCTGGGGCAACATCTTCTACAACCAGATCCAGCTGTCGGGGCGGATCCCGCAGCTGTGCGCAATGTTCGGCCCGTCGCCGGCCGGAAGCGCGTATGTCCCGGCGCTGTGCGACCTGATCGTCATGGTGGACGGGCAGGCAACGGCCTACATCGGGTCGCCGCGGATGGCGGAGATGGCCACCGGCGAGAAGGTCACGCTCGAGGAGATGGGCGGGGCGCGGATGCACTGCACCGTGTCGGGCCTCGGCGACATCCTCGCGGACTCCGAGGATGAGGCGCTCGACGCCCTCCGCGCATACCTGGCGTTCATGCCGGACTCCTGGAAGGACGTCCCCCCGCTCATCGAGCCTCGGCCGCCCGCCGAGCACCGGCCCATCGCCGAGATCGTCCCCGAGCGCGAGAACCTCGCCTTCGACATGCATGAGCTCATCGCCGCCGTCGTCGACGAGGGCTCGTTCCTGGAGATCAAGGCGCGGTTCGCCCGCGAGCTCATCACCGGATTCGCGCGCCTGGGCGGGCGCGGCGTCGGGGTCGTCGCGAACAACTCCAGGATCAAGGCCGGCGTGCTGTTCCCCGACTCCTCTGACAAGGCGGCCCGGTTCGTCTGGCTCTGCAACGCGTTCAACATCCCGCTGCTGTTCCTGCAGGACATCCCGGGCTTCATGGTCGGCAGCGCCGTGGAGAAGCAGGGCATGATCCGCCACGGCGCGAAGATGCTGTTCGCCGTCTGCGAAGCGACGGTCCCGCGCATCGCGGTGATGGTGCGCAAGGCCTACGGCGGCGGCTACCTTGCGATGTCGGGCTCGCCCACGGCGCCCTCGGCAGTGCTCGCGCTGCCCACCGCGCGCCCGGCGCTGATGGGGCCCGCGGCGGCGATCAATGCGATCCACGCCAAGCGCCTGGAGGAGATCGAGGACCTCGATGAGCGCCGCCGCTTCGTGATGGAGAAGCAGGCGGAGTACGAGGCCGACGTCGACATCTTCAACGTCGCCTCGGACAACTCGATCGAGGCGGTGGTGAGCGGAGACGAGCTGCGCGACGACCTGGTCCGCCGCTACGAGCTGTACTGCAGGCGGCCGGCGGCGCGCGTCGACCGCCGCAACGGCGTCATGCCGGTCTAGGCATGTTCGACGCCATCCTGATCGCAAACCGCGGCGAGATCGCGCGGCGCGTGATGCGCACGGCCAGGGCGCTGGCCGTGCGCACGGTCGCCGTCTACTCAGATGCGGACGCTGGCGCGCTGCACGTGCGAGAGGCCGATGAGGCGGTTCGCATCGGTCCGCCGCCCCCGCAGGAGTCCTACCTCGACGGGGACGCCATCATCGCTGCCGCGCGCGCGACCGGGGCGCAGGCGATCCATCCCGGGTATGGATTCCTGTCCGAGAGCCCGGAGTTCGCAGACGCGGTCCACAAGGCGGGCCTGGTCTGGATCGGTCCGCCGTCCGACGCGATCGCCGCCGTGGGGGAGAAGGTCCAGGCACGCAACCTGATGGCTGCGGCCGGTGTCCCCGTCGCCCGGGGGACATCTGCGCCGGTCGGCAGCGTCGAGCAGGCGCTCGACGCTGCGGAGGAGATCGGCTACCCGGTGATGGTCAAGGCCGCCGCGGGCGGCGGCGGCATCGGGATGCGCGTTGCACGCGATCCCGGCGAGCTGCGGAAGGCGTTCGAGACGACCAGCGGACAGGCTGAGCGGTTCTTCTCCTCGTCCGCCGTGCTGCTGGAGCAGTACCTTCCCGGTGCCCGGCACGTCGAAGTGCAGATCTTTGGGCTGGCCGACGGCCGGATCATCGCCTTGGGCGAGCGTGACTGCTCAGTGCAGCGCCGATATCAGAAGGTCTTCGAGGAGACTCCGTCGCCCGGCGTGGACGACAGCCTGCGCGAGCGCATGCTGGATGCCGCGGTGCGGGCCGGTGAGCGCATCGGCTACCGCAGCGCCGGAACTGTCGAATGCCTCGTCGCTGACGGCGAGTTCGTGTTCCTGGAGGTGAACGCCCGGCTGCAGGTCGAGCATCCGGTCACTGAGCTGGTCACCGGGATCGACCTGGTCGCCGAGCAGCTGCGCGTGGCCGCAGGCGAGCCGCCGGGCTTCGATCCCGACGCAGTGCGGGGATCGGGCCATGCGGTGGAGCTGCGCATCTACGCCGAGGACCCGGTGCGGTTCCTGCCCTCACCGGGCCGGATCACCGCCTGGCGCCCGCCGTCGGGGGAGGGGATCAGGCTCGACGCCGGGTACGCCGAGGGCGACGAGGTCACGCCCTTCTACGACCCGCTGCTGGCGAAGCTGTGCGCCTGGGGACCCGAGCGCGCGACGGCGCTCGACCGCGCCGCACAGGCGGCCGAGACCTTCGTCATCGACGGACCGAAGACCAATTTGGCGTTCCACCGGGAGCTGCTCGCGGATCCAGGGCTGCGTTCGGGCGACTACGACACCGGGATCATCGAGCGGATGCGAGGATGAGGTGCCGACATGGCTAAAGAGATCCTGGCGGACATGGCCGCGAACGTCTGGCGCGTCCTCGTGTCGAAGGGGGACGTGGTCGCCGTCGGCGACACCCTCGTGATCTTGGAGTCCATGAAGATGGAGATCCCCATCGACGCGGACGCGGCCGGGACGGTCGTCAGCGTCAACGTGCAAGAGGGCGGCGCCGTCCAAGAGGGCGACGTGATCGCCGAGATCGAATAGCCGAGCTGTCAGGAGCCGAGCATGACCTCTGTTTCCGTTCCCCTCCGCCGCCCAGTCCTCGCGGACCTGATCCCCGGCACGCTGGCGCGCGACGTCGCGCTCGTCATCGGCGTGGCGCTGCTGACCGCGGCCGCAGCTCAGGTCCAGATCCCGCTCGGATTCACCCCCGTGCCGATCAGCGGCCAGACGTTCGCCATCCTGCTCGGGGCTGCCGCAGTGGGGCCTCTGCGCGGGTCGCTCGCCCAGCTGCTGTACATCGCCATGGGCGGCGTCGGCCTGCCGTTCTATTCGGGCGGCGAGTCGGGCTGGCAGCACCTCACCGGCGCGACGGGCGGCTACATCGTCGGATTCGTGGCGGCGAGCGCAGTGGTGGGCGCCCTCGCCCGGCGCGGGCTCGACCGGCGGCCGCTTGGAATGGCGCTCGCCTTCGCGGCCGGGACGGCGACGATCTACCTGATCGGCGCCGCCTGGCTGGCGCAGGTCGCCGGCTTGTCCGCGGGCGAGGCCATCGCCAAGGGCGTTGCGCCCTTCCTGGTGGGCGACGCCGTGAAGGCGCTGCTGGCGGCTGCGCTGCTGCCCGCGGCCTGGCGCTTGACGAAGCCGTAGGGGGCCAGCATGAGCGTGCTGATCGCCGGCGCCGGGCAGACCGCGTTCGGCGATCACCCCAGCCTGGGCGTCAAGGAGCTGTTCGCCGGCGCGGTCGCGGACCTCGCTGGCACATTCGGGTCCGCTTGGGACCCTGAGCGCATCGACGTTGCCTACATCGGGAGCCTCAGCTGCGGCCAAGGGCTGCAGCTGGGCAACTTCGCTCCCGCGCTGCTGGACTACGCGGCGCTGCCGCCCGTGCCCTCCTTGCACGTCGAGAGCGCCTGCGCGTCGGGGGGGTTCGCGCTTCAGCAGGCCATCCACGCCGTGGCGTCCGGCCAGTACCGCTGCGCGCTGGCCGCAGGCGTCGAGAAGATGCGCGACGTGTCCGCCGACCGCGGCCGCTACTGGCTGGGCATCTCCGGCGACACCGAGTACGAGCGGCTTGCGGGTCTGACGTTCGCGGGTATCTTCGCGCTGATGGCCAGCCGCCTCCTCGCCGAGGGCGCCATCTCGCGCGAGGACCTGGCCCATGTGGCAGTGAAGAACCACGGCCATGCGGTGCACAATCCCAAAGCCCATCTGCGGCGCGCCGTCACGCTGGAGCAGGTCCTGCGTGCTCCCTTCGTCGCCGAGCCGCTCGGCGTGCTCGACTGCTGCCCCACCAGCGACGGCGCGGCCTGCGTCTTGGTGTGCGACGCGCAGACGGCGGCGGAGCTCAGCGACCGGCCCGTCGAGGTGATCGGCTGGGGCGCCTCCAGCGACAGCCTCGCGTTGCACAGCCGCCCCGACATCACTCGGCTGGAGGGGGCCCGGCGCGCGGCGGATGCCGCGTATCGGATGGCTGGCTGCGGCCCTGAGGATCTTGATGTCGCAGAGCTTCACGATTGCTTCACGGTCGCCGAGCTCATGGCGTATCCAGAGCTGGGGCTCAGCTCGCTGGCCGAGGCGGGCAAGCGGATCGCCGGCGGCGAGTTCAGCGTGGGCGGGCGGCTTCCAGTGAACACCTCCGGAGGCCTGAAGGCGAAGGGCCACCCCATCGGCGCGACCGGGATCGGGCAGATCGCCGAGGTCTTCCAGCAGATCCGCGGCGAGGCGGACAGCGCTGACCGGCAGGTGCAGGACGCGCGGATCGGCATGGCCTACAACATGGGCGGCAGCGGCGCGTCGGCCACCGTCGCCATTCTCAAGGCCGCGTGATGGTCGCAATCGCCTCCTACGCCTGCCACTTCCCGCAGGCTGCCGTGACCGCAGAGACGCTCCGCACGGCGCTGGGCGCCGCCCCGCGCGGCCTGACGCGCAAGCGGGTGGCCGGCCCCGACGAGGACGCGCTCACGCTCGCGCTCGCCGCCGCGCGCGATCTGCCCCTCGATGACATCCCGCGTGGAATGGCGCTCGCATCCATGAGCCTGCCGTACGCCAGACGGGTCCAGGCCGGGCTGCTGGTCGACGGGCTCGGCCTCGCTGGAGCGGGAGCATTCATTTCCGAGCACACCACGTCGGCGCGGGCCGGCACAGAGGCGCTGACTCTGCACGCAGCGCTCACTGAGGGGTGGGGCGGCAGATCGGTCGTGGTCGCCGCGGAGGCGGCGCGAGGCCACGCAGGGGCGGGCGCCGATGCCCGGCTCGGGGCTGGGGCGGCGGCGCTGCTGCTCGCGCCCTCGGGCGGCGTGGCTTCCCTGCTCGGGTCTGAGCACTATGCCGCGGAGGATCCCGGCTTGGCGTTCTCCCTGGCGGGCGAGCAGGCTCGACGCGACGTCGAGGTCCCCGGCTATGCCGCCGCCGCCTATCAGCGAGCCATCGGCGGCGCCGTCGACGCGCTGCTGCCCGCCCTCGACGCTGATCTCGCCCGGTTTCGCTTCGTCGTCCTCGACGTGGATGATCCACGGCTGATCGCCAAGGCGCTCGGCCCCGCCGGCCTCCAGGACCAGCAGTGGCGGCCGGTCTGGCCGTACCCGCAGACCGGCGAGCTCGGCGCGGCAGGCGCGCTCGTCGGGCTGTGCGTGGCACTCGACGGGGCCGCCGCAGGCGACTGGATCCTCGTGCTGTCCTACGGCGGCGGGTCGGCTGCCGACGCGATCGCCTTCGAAGCCGGGCACGAGGCCGGCGGGCGGGGCGTGGAAGCTGCGGTGCAGGGAGGGGTCGAGGTGGACTTCGCCGCCTACCTCAAGCTGATGGAGGTGATCTGAGCGCATGGGCGCGCACGTATCGGTGCCGATGTACCACCGGACGCTTCCGCAGCGGCTGCGGCTGGAGGCGCAGCGCTGCTCGGCCTGCGGGCAGGTCCAGTTCCCCCCTCGAGCCGCGTGCGAGGCTTGTCGGGCAGCCGACTCGGAGGTGCTGGCGCTGAGCGGGCGGGGGACGGTGCATGCCTGGACGTTCATCACGGCGGCCGGTGCACCACCCGAGTTCAGCGATCAGGCTGCCCAGGCCGGCGGCTACTACGTCGCGATCGTCGAACTCGAGGAGGGCCCCCGCATCACCGCGCAGCTGACTGACCTCACCGAGGCGCCCGCCGTGGGGGATCGCGTCACCGCGGTCGTCCGCAAGCTGTATCGAGAGGAGGGCGTGCAGCGCTACGGGTTCAAGTTCACGATGAGGGTCGCAGGCGCCGCCAATGAGAGCGGTAGTTGAATCGGCCCCCGCACCGGCGACAGCATGGCGCGGTGCCGCGTGGTCTGGCGCATCCAAGGGAAGACACTCGGTGCGCACTGGCGCATGAGCTGCACCTGGCCAGCACCGGGAGGCCACATGGATGACCAGGAAGTCCTGACCCGCATAAAGGAGCTGGTCGACGAGGAGCATGCGCTCGAGCGGGCGCATATCGGCGAAGGGCTCGCCCCCGAGGAGCACCAGCGGATGCAGCGGATCGAAGTGGCCCTTGACCAGTGCTGGGACTACCTGCGCCAGCGCCGGGCGCGCCGGGACGCGGGCGAGGACCCAGAGACCGCGCAGCTGCGCCCGCCGGAGATCGTCGAGACCTACGACCAGTGACCGCCTGAGCCGCCTGACCCTCCTGGCCATCTGAGCACGCGGCCCCGATCTCCACTGGTCACCGCGGCTGCCTCGCACCCGGCGGCTGTGGAAGCCGCTGTGGTCAGACT
>DATKBU010000020.1:0-7876 GCA_035513815.1 Egibacteraceae bacterium | reverse complement strand
TCGTATGACCGGCGTGACGCTGTTCGTCTACCTGTTCGCCCACGTCCTGGACACGTCGCTGGTGGTCGTCGACCCGCAGCTGTACGACGACGTCATCGCGGTGTACCACCACCCGATCATCACGCTGATGGAGATCGGCCTGGTGGTCGCGGTGATCTACCACGGGCTGAACGGCATCCGGGTCACCCTGGTCGACTTCTGGTCTCAGGGGGCCCGCCGGAACGCGATGATGATGCGCGTCCAGCATGCGCTGTTCGCGGTCCTCGCGCTGGGCGCGACCATCTCCATGGGCGCGCAGCTGCTTGAAGGTCTCCGGGGCTAGTCGCCGTGGCCGCGACCCTGCATCAGCCCTCCACGCCGGCGCCCGCCCGTCAGCGCATCGCGTCCAACACCGAGCTGTACTCGTGGGTCTTCATGCGAGTCAGCGGCATCCTGCTGATCTTCCTGATCTTCGGCCACCTGTGGATCATGCATCTGATCGAGGGCGGAGTGTCGCGGGTCAACTTCGCGTTCGTCGCCGGGCGCTGGGCCGGCCCGTTCTGGCAGACCTACGACTGGGCGATGCTGTTCCTCGCCACGATCCACGGCGCCAACGGCATGCGGATCGTCATCACCGACTACGTCCGCAGCCCTCAGCGGCGGTTCTGGGCGAAGATGGCGCTGTACACGGTCGCGGCGTTCATGCTGATCCTCGGCACGCTCGTGATCGTCACCTTCGATCCCAACCTGGGCGCCTCATGATCCACCAGCACACCTTCGACGTCGTCATCGTCGGCGCCGGCGGGGCTGGCCTGCGCGCGGCGATCGAGTCAGCGGGTCAAGTCCGGACCGCAGTCATCACCAAGCTGTATCCCACGCGCTCGCACACCGGCGCGGCCCAGGGCGGGATGTGCGCGGCGCTGGGCAACCTCGAAGAGGACAAGTGGGAGTGGCACTCGTTCGACACCGTGAAGGGGTCGGACTATCTCGCCGACCAGGACGCGGTCGACATCATGTGCCGCGAAGCGGTCGACGCCGTCATCGAGCTGGAGCACATGGGCCTGCCGTTCAGCCGAAACGAGGATGGCACGATCGCGCAGCGCCCCTTCGGCGGCCACACCCGCAATCACGGCGAGGCCCCGGTGCGCCGCGCCTGCTACGCCGCGGACCGCACCGGCCACATGATCCTGCAGACCCTGTACCAGCAGTGCGTGAAGCGCGACGTGCAGTTCTTCGACGAGTTCTACGTCCTGGATTTCCTCACGTCCCCCGACGGCGCGCAGACGGCCGGTGTGGTCGCCTACGAGCTGAAGACGGGCGATCTGCATGTCTTCCGTGCGAAGAGCGTGGTGTTCGCCACCGGCGGCTACGGACGCATGTTCAAGGTCAGCTCGAACGCCCATGCCCTCACCGGCGACGGGCCCGCGGTGCTGTACCGGCGGGGGTTCCCGCTGGAGGACATGGAGTTCTTCCAGTTCCACCCGACCGGCATCTACCGCCTGGGCATCCTGCTGTCCGAGGCCGCGCGAGGCGAGGGCGGGATCCTGCGCAACGCAGACGGCGAGCGCTTCATGGAGCGCTACGCGCCGACGATCAAGGACCTGGCGCCGCGCGACATGGTGTCGCGGGCGATGCACTCCGAGATCCGCGAGGGCCGCGGGATCGACGGCAAGGACTACCTGCTGCTCGACCTGACCCATCTGGATCGGGAAATCCTGGATAGCAAGCTCCCCGATATCACCGAGTTCGCGCGCACCTACCTGAACGTGGAGCCTGCCACCGAAGGCGTGCCCATCCAGCCGACTGCGCACTATGCGATGGGCGGCATCCCGACGGACAACGATGCCCAGGTGCGGGTCGGACCCGTCGAGGTGTTCCCCGGGCTGTTCGCCGCTGGCGAGGCCGCCTGCGTGAGCGTCCACGGCGCCAACCGCCTGGGGACAAACTCGCTGCTGGACATCGTCGTGTTCGGCCGGCGCGCCGGCGCGAACGCCGTGCGCCACGCCCGCCAGAGCACCCACGCCGACCTGCCCGAGGCTCCCGAGGCGACGGTCGCCCCGATGCTGGACGCGCTGGTCTCCAACACCGAGGGCGAGCGAGCCGCCGTGCTGCGCAGCGAGCTCCAGGAGTCGATGAACGACAACGCGATGGTGGTCAGGACCGCCGATGGGCTGAAGGAGCAGGTGCAGATCCTGGCCGACCTGCGGCGCCGTTTCGCCGGCGTCGTGGTGGAAGACAAGGGCAAGGTCTACAACACCGATCTGCTCGAGACCGTCGAGCTCGGCCACCTGCTCGACCTCTCCGAAGCGCTGGTCGAGGGCGCGCTCGTCCGGACCGAGTCGCGCGGGGGCCACTACCGCGACGACTACCCCAAGCGCGACGACGGCAACTTCCTCAAGCACAGCCTGGTGCGCCGTGAGTCCGACGGGAGCCGGAGCTTGGACTGGCGGCCGGTGCGGCTCGGCCGCTACGAGCCGAAGGAGCGCACGTACTGATGGCACTCCAGTCAGCGAGTCCGACGGGCGGGCACGGACAGAAAAGACCCACCAGGGAAGGCGGCCCAGCGTGGAAGTGACGATGCGGATTCTCCGCTTCAACCCCGAGGTCGACTCCGAGCCGCACTTCGAGGAGTACCAGGTCGTCGTCGACCCGGCGGATCGCGTCCTCGACGTGCTGCATCACATCAAGTGGCACATCGACGGGACGCTGACGTTTCGCCGCTCCTGCGCCCACGGGATCTGCGGGTCCGATGCCCTGGTGATCAACGGCCGCAACCGCCTGGCCTGCAAGGTGCTCATGTCGCACCTGCCGTCGACGGTCACGGTCGAGCCGTTGAAGGGCTTCCAGATCGAGAAGGACCTCAACGTCGACATGGAGGCCTTCTTCGAGTCCTACCGCAAGATGCTGCCGTTTCTCATCGACGACGCGCCCCCCAGCGACCGCGAGCGCCTGCAGAGCCCTGAGCAGCGCGAGCGCTTCGACGACACCACCAAATGCATCCTGTGCGCCGCCTGCACCACCTCGTGCCCGATCTACTGGCCCGACAATTCCTACGTCGGGCCAGCCGCGATCGTAAACGCGCACCGGTTCATCTTCGACAGCCGCGACGAAGGCGCCGGCCAGCGGCTGGCGGTGCTCAACGACGGCAACGGCGTGTGGAAGTGCCGCACGACGTTCAACTGCACCAACGCCTGCCCGCGCGACATCGACGTCACCACGGCGATCCAGGAAGTGAAGCGGGAGCTGATCTTCAACCGGATCTGACCTTCTGCCGCGCCGCGCGGGCTCGCGGCTCGGCGGTGGCAGCCGGCGGATCTTCCTGGTCGGCCTCGAGGGCTTCACCGCAGCATCGGCGCTGTGCGGGCTGGCGACGGGGCCCGACGTCAGCGGAAGACGGCGCCCCGGTAGTAGCGCAGCTCCTCGATGGACTCGCGGATGTCGGCCAGCGCTCGGTGGCCTCCGCCCTTCTCCGGGGAGCCTTCGACCGCATCGGGATACCACCGCTTGGCGAGCTCTTTGATCGTGGACACATCCACGTTGCGGTAGTGCAGGTGCGCGCTGAGCGAGGGCATGTAGCGCTGCAGGAACGCGCGGTCGGCATGGACGCTGTTGCCGGCCAGCGGTGCGGCTCCCGGCGTCGGCACGTGGCGTCGCACGAACTCCAGCGTCAGTCGCTCCGCCTCCGCGCACGTCATCGTCGAGCGGGCGATCTCCTCGGTCAGCCCTGAGGTCGCGTGCATCTCGGCCACGACGGGGATCATGCGCTGCAGCGCTTCGGGCGGCTGGTGAATGACCAGGTCCGGGCCCTCTTCGATCCGCTCCAGCGCGCCGTCGGTCACGATCGTGGCGATCTCGACGATGACATCCGAGGACGGGTCCAGCCCAGTCATCTCCAGATCCACCCAGACCAGCGGCTGGGTGAGCGGCTGGCGCTGCCCGTTGCCCTGCTCGCCCTCCCCGAACCCGGCGCTCATGACAGCAGCCCCACGCGCTCCCGCACGACCGCCATTGTCTCAGCGGCCACGGCCCGGGCCTTGTCGGCGCCCTTCCGCAACGCGTCCGCGACCGCGCCCGGGTCAGCCTGCAGCTCCGAGTAGCGCTCCCGCACTGGGCGCAGAACCCCGTTCACCGCTTCCGCGACGTCACGCTTGAAGTCTCCGTATCCCTTGCCCTCATACGCGAGCTCGAGATCGCGGACCTCCGAGCCGGTGACGGCCGCCATGAGGTCCAGCAGGTTCGTCACGCCTGGCTTGTCTGCGCCGGCGCGGACCTCGTCGCCCGAGTCGGTGACGGCCCGCATGACCTTCTTGCGCGTGGCGGCCTCGTCCTCCGCCAGCAGGATCGTCCCGGCGTGCGACTCGGCCGACTTCGACATCTTCCGCTCGACCAGCTGCAGATCCATGATCCGCGCGCCCGCCTTCGGCAGCGTTGCCTTGGGGAGCGTGAACGTCTCCCCGAAGCGGTGGTTGAAGCGCTGCGCGATGTCGCGTGTCAGTTCGATGTGCTGCTGCTGGTCCGCACCCACCGGCACCTCGTCGGCGTGGTACAGCAGGATGTCCGCCGCCTGCAGCACCGGATAGTCGAACAGCCCGACGCTGACGGATTCCCTGCCCTCGGATTTCTCCTTGAACTGCGTCATGCGCTGCAGCTCGCCCATCGTCGCCACGCAGTTGAGCACCCAGGCGCCTTCGCTGTGCTCGCGCACCTGCGATTGCACGAACAGCACGCACATCTCGGGGTCAAGCCCAGCCGCCATGAGCCAGCAGGCTGTCTCGATCACCCGCTCGCGCAGCTGCGCCGGGTCGTGCGGCAGCGTGATCGCATGCAGATCGACGATGCAGAAGAAATGCTCAGACTGCTGCTCGTCGGCCCAGCGGCCGAGCGCGCCAAGATAGTTGCCCAGGTGCAGATCACCCGTCGGCTGAATCCCGCTGAAGACTCGGGCCACGTCACACTCCTTCACGCCGTGGCCACGATCGTAACGGCTCCCATGTCAGCCGTTGCCGCGGTCACCTAGGATGCATGTCGCAGACCCGACAAGAACGGACTCGGCCGCATGCGCGTTCTGCTCGTGCACGCCAACCCCTACCAGCAGATCTTCCCCGTTCCCGCCTACGGGCTGGAGCGCATCAGCACTGCCGTAGCCGAACGCGACGACGTCACAGTCGAGTTGATCGACCCCTTCTTGGAGTCGACCGAGCCGATCGGCTACACCGCCGAGGCGGTGCGGCGCATCCAGCCCGATCTCATCGGCTTCGGGATCCGCATCACTGAGGACCTGATCCCCGTCGCGGATGTCGACGGAGCGGGCCCGCACGACGTCGTATGGCTGCTGCCCGACATCGCCCGCGTCGTGCAGGCCGCGGTGGAGGCGGCGCCGCAGGCGGTCGCGGTGTGCGGCGGCGCGGGCTTCTCGGCCATGCCGTATGAATGCCTGGACTACCTCGGCATCGACCTCGGTGTGGTGGGGGCGGGTGAGCAGACCTTCGCCCGGCTGGTCGACCGACTCGCCGCCGGCCAGGACCCGGGCGTGATCCCTGGGCTCATCCGCCGAGATGATCCTGGGCCGCGAATCCCGGGCCGTGCCTACCAGATGGGGCGCGGGGGCCCGACTCGGCGCGATGGGCGCTACGCGCCGTGCCACGACTTCCCGATCCGCACGCGGATCGGCTGCGCGATGGTGTGCTCCTACTGTGTCATCGCCTCGCTCGAGCGCGCCCACCAGCCCGCCGAGGTCGATGTCGTGCTCGACGAGGTCGCCGCGGCCGTGGCTGCCACGAAGTCGCGCGGGATCGGGCCGACGCCGCTGTTCTTCTCCGATGACGAGTTCAATCTCCCCGATGAGGCCCATGCCATTGCGATCCTCGAGGGGATCGTGGCCCGGGGCCTGGCCAGTCACCTCATCTGGAACGGCTACTTCCATCCGCAGCCGTTCTCCGACGAGCTCGCGCGACTGGTCAAAGCGACGAACGGAAGGCCGCAGATCACCGCGGACAGCGCCGCGGATGCCGTGCTCGCGCGCAACCACAAGCCGCATCGGCGCAAGACGCTCGACGCTGTCGTCGACACGCTCGCGCGGAACCATCTCGACGCGGAGATTGTGTTCATGTTCGGCCTCCCCGGCGAGACGCATGAGACCGTCGCGGAGACTGTCGAGTTCATCAAAGCCCTGCCGGCGGGCATCCGGGCCAGCTGGGCCGCTGGCGCTCGGGTGTTCCCGCACACTCCGCTCGCGGGCCTCGCCGATGAGCACCCGGAGTACGTGGTGGGCGAGGCTGACCCGACGAGATTCCGCCCGACCGTGTATTCCTCGCCCGTGCCGCCCCGCGAGCTCGCCCGGAACGTCACGGCCGCACTCGAAGGGCAGCGCCATGTCCAACGCTACGGCGCTCCCTTCGGCGAGCGGGTGTCCGCCGCGGTCGAGGCATATCGGCTCGTCGCGGATGGGGCCGACCGGCCGACGTGGGCGGCGCTGCTGACCAAGGCCCAGGAGCCCCACGGCATCCTCGAGCCCAGTGATCAGCTCCAGGCGGTGCAGTACGTCGCAGCGTGGCAGCGGCGCTTCGATCTGGCGTCGCTGGCCTGCAAGGCCGCAGCCAGGCACGCCCCGCGGGGGCGGCGGGCGCGGCTGCGAGCCCAAGGCCTGGTGTACACCGCACTCGACAAGCTGCCGGCCGGCGCAGGCGACTGACCGAACAGCGTGCAACCGCCTGTCACATTCACCAGGCCCTCATCGCAATCGAATGAGCTCCGCCATGCTCGCGGGAGGTCCGCGACATCTTCGACGCGTCGCCGGACGGGTGAGCAGCGGCACGACGGAGCAGGCCATCCGTGACCCGCCTGCCCGCGTTGCTGCGACCCACGCGGCTCCGCGCCGCTGGTCGGACGCTGTTTGGTGTGGGCTATTCGTCGGCGGCGCTGGCGTTGGAGCGGGTTTGGATTTCGTTGACGATGTCGGCGTTGGCCAGGGTGGTGACGTCGCCCAGCGCGCGGCCTTCGGCGATGTCGCGCAGGAGGCGGCGCATGATTTTGCCGGAGCGGGTCTTGGGCAGGTCGTCGGTGAACAGGATGTTCGCGGGCCGCGCGATTTTGCCGATTTTGACGGCGACGTGCTCGCGCAGGGCGGCGGCGAGCTCCTCGGACGGGGCCTGGCCGCCTTTGAGGGTGACGAACGCGGCGATGGCCTGGCCGGTCATGTCGTCGGCGCGGCCGGTGACGGCGGCCTCGGCGACCGCGTCGTGGTCGACCAGGGCGGACTCGACCTCGGTGGTGGAGATGCGATGCCCGGAGACGTTCATGACGTCGTCGACGCGCCCGAGCAGCCAGATGTGCCCGTCGTCGTCCAGCTTCGCGCCGTCGCCGGCGAAGTAGACCTCGTCGCCGAAGCGCGACCAGTACGTCTCGCGGTAGCGGGCGTCGTCGCCCCACAGGGTGCGAAGCATCGACGGCCACGGCCGCTGCAGGGTCAGGTAGCCGCCGCCGCCGGGGGCCACCGGGTTCCCGTCGTTGTCGACCACGACCGCCTTGACGCCGGGGAAGGGGGTCATCGCCGACCCGGGCTTGGCGGCGGTGACCCCCGGCAGCGGGGTGATCATGATCGCGCCCGTCTCGGTCTGCCACCACGTGTCGACCACCGGGCAGCGGCCCCCGCCGATGTGGGTGTGATACCACGTCCACGCCTCCGGGTTGATCGGCTCGCCGACCGAGCCGAGCAGCCGCAGGCTGGACAGGTCGTGCGCCGCGGGCAGCTCCGCGCCCCACTTGATGAACGTGCGGATCGCGGTCGGCGCGGTGTACAGGATCGACACGCCGTACTTGGCGATGATCGACCAGAACCGGTCCCGGCCCGGATGGTCGGGCGCGCCCTCGTACATCACCGACGTCGCCCGGTTCGCCA
>DATKBU010000019.1:0-7820 GCA_035513815.1 Egibacteraceae bacterium | reverse complement strand
GTGGGCGCTGTGAGTCGCATGTTGGGTCGCTCCTCCGCGAATAAGGTGGTGAGCACGGCAAATGCTGTGTGCGACGCCGCCCGCCGCGCCCTCTACCGCGGCCCGATCAACGCCTCGAAGAGGCGATTGAAGTCGGCCTTGGCGGTCTCGACGAAGACGCCGCGGTTGCCGCCCACTGCCACCGTCCAGTCGCCGCCGGTGTAGGCCCAACCGTGCTGGGGGGTCCACGGCATGGCGCTCATGTGGCTGAAGGCGCCGGCGAGGGTATCGAACAGGATCGTCACGCTGCCGCAGAACTGCGCGCTCATGGCCGCCATCTCGGGCGTCATGTCCATGCGAGACCGAAAGTCGACGAGCTTGGCGTCCGAGGTGAATTCGCCTGCCGCCACCACCCCGTCGATGGCCAACAGGTCGTCAAGGGTGTTCATCTGGGCATCTCCTCATCACTCAGGTTGGGCAAACGACGGAAGGCCGGCACAATCCTAGAGGAGACCCTATCTCGTTGTCAATAGCACAGTTGAATGATTGAATAAGGAGGTGCCCCGTCACTGAGAGCTGTCGCGCGGGTGGCGTGTCACTGGACAACGCCAAGTCGAGAGATCGAATGGCGCGGCTCAAGCTCCCCGCCAAGGCTGCCATCGAGGAGCAGTTTCCTGAAAGGTAGAGCCTGTTCGTGGCGCAGCAAACCCGGAGAATCACCGGGTTCTCAGCGGACACCCTACAATTGGTCCATGCTCCTCGGTCGAAGGGCGGAGCGCAGCCGACTGGATCGCCTCGTCATCAACGCACAACGTGGCACGAGCGGCGTTCTGTTAATGCGGGGTGAGGCCGGCATCGGGAAGAGCGTCTTGCTTCAATATGCCGTCGAGCATGGGCGCGGGATGCGGGTGCTCACGGCACGCGGCGTCGAGACGGAGCTGGAACTGCCCTTCGCAGGCCTGTCCGAACTGCTATGCCCGGTGCTCGACCGGCTGGAGCACATTCCACAGCCCCAGGCGGCGGCGCTGCGGGCCGCCCTCGCGCTGGCTTCGCCGACGGGCGCCGACCACTTCGCGACGATGGCCGGGACGCTGAGCCTCATCGCCGCGGTCGCGGACGAACAACCGGTAATCGTCGCGGTGGATGACGCACACTGGCTCGACCGAGAGTCGATTGATTCACTCCTCTTCGTTGCCCGGCGGCTGCGCGCCGAGCGGGTTGCCCTTCTCCTCACGGTCCGCAATGAGGAGTCGACGATCTTTGACGGGAGGGGCCTTCCCGATCTGGTGCTGACCGGCCTCGGGACCGAGGAAGCAGCGCAACTGCTCGATCCCGACCGCAAGCGGAGCATGACCGAAGAGATCCTTCGTCACCTGGTCGCCGAAACGTCGGGCAATCCGCTGGCCCTCATCGAGCTTTCCCAACAGCTCAGCCACGCACAGCTCGCCGGGGTCGCTCCACTCGCCGACCCGCTGCGACTCGGCGCTGGACCCGTGACGGCGTTCAGACGCCGTCTGGCCAATCTGCAGCCTGATACGCGTCGCGCGCTCCTCCTCGCCGCCAGCAGTGACACGGGTGCGCTGCGCGAGATCGAGCCAGGTCTCGATGTCCTGGGCCTGTCAGCCGCAGATCTCGAGCCGGCTGAGTCGGCGGGGCTTGTACGCATCGATGCCGGAGAATTGCACTGGCGACACCCACTGCTGCGCTCGGCGGCGTATCACGGAGCAAGCCCCGCCGAGCGACGCTCCGCCCACCGAGCACTCGCGAAGACGATGGACGCCGGCGATGGACAACGCCGTGCCTGGCACCTGGGCGCGAGCGCCTCCGGTCCCGACGACACGGTCGCCACCGCGCTGGAGGATGCGGCTCGATCCGCCCTGGCCAGAATGAGCTACACCGCAGCCGCACGAGGGTTCGAGCGCGGCGCCGAGCTGAGCGTTCGCACGAGCACAAGGGCACGACGCCTACTCGCGGCTGCGGACGCGTTCTGGCGCGGGGGCAACGTGGACGCGGCGCGTTCGCTCTGCCTCAAGTCGCTCGGCATGGATGCTTCGCTTCGGTCCGAGGGTCAGCGTCTCCTCGCTCGCATCGAGATGAGCGACGGAGCACCGCTGCAGGCGCACAACCGGCTCGTGCAGGAGGCGGAGCGCCTGAGTGCCCGGGACCCGGGCCGCGCGACGATGCTGGCCGAGGCGGCCTGGGCCGCAATCATCGCCGCCGACATTACGAGCGCCGTACGGACGGCTGGGCGTGCGGTCGAACTCGTGGACCACGGCCGCAGCGTGCAGCCCTTCGCTCTATGTACCTTGGGCGTGTCGCTGATGCTCGGTGGTGATCGACGGGCAGGGCGGAAGCTCATCGCGCGCTCGAGGCGAATCCCACACAGCTCCCCCACGCCAGAATCGGATGATCGCCGAGGTTATCTGGCGGCGGCGGCATACTGGCTCGAGGACCATGACGAGGCTCGGCGGCTCCTCGAACCGCTGATCGAGGAAGCGCGGCATGCCAGTTCCCTCGCCGTCCTCTCCGGGGCCCTCGACACGCTGGGTGCGCTCAACTTTCGCATCGGACGCTGGGCATCGGCCTACGCGCACTCGGCCGAAAGCCTGCATCTGGCGGAAGACACCGGCCAGACGATGCAGCTCGCTTCGTCTCATACCACCCTCGCTCGGATTGAGGCAGGCCAGGGAAACGAGACTGCCTGCCGTGCACACACCGCCAGCGCCCTCGATCTGGCGGACTACAGCGGAGCGGGTTTGATGCGGCTCTGGGCCCGCGCGGCACTCGGGCTGCTCGAACTATCCCTGGGAAATCTCAAAGAGGCTGTCGCGCAGCTCGAGTGGGTCTCCGACGACGCCACCGCACGGGGTCTGCAGGATCCGGCGGCGGTTCCCATCGCCGCTGACCTCATCGAAGCGTATGTTCGCGTCGGCCGAGGAGGTGACGCCAAGACGGTGCTGAACGGCCTTGAGGCACGTGCCGAGGCCGCTCGCAGCGAGTGGGGCCTGGCCACCGCGGCGCGCTGTCGGGGACTCCTCGCGGCCGACGACGAATTCCAACCGCATTTCCTGGAGGCGCTCCGGCGGCATCGCATGGCGGACATGCCCTTCGAGCGCGCTCGGACCGAGCTCCTCTTCGGCGGGCGGCTGCGTCGCCGGCGACGCCGGCGCGAAGCTCGCATTCACCTCCGCTCAGCGTTGGCAACCTTCGTTCAGCTGGGGGCGGCGAAGTACGCCGAGACCGCGCGGCATGAGCTGGCGGCGACCGGCGAGAAACTGGCGCCGGAGTCGAATTCACGCCAGGTTCTCACACCGCAGGAACTCCAGGTGGCGCTGACGGTCGCTCACGGCGCCACCAACCGAGAGGCAGCGGATCGACTCTTCCTGAGTCCGCGCACCATCGACTTTCACCTCGGGAACATCTACCGCAAGCTCCGGCTGCGATCCCGCACGCAGCTTGTTGGCCTGTTCCTGACGCCCCAATCTTCCGAGGGAATCCATCCTCATCAACTGCGGGGTCCGTCCTGATGAGTTCCTTCAGCTCGGGCGCGCGAGGCGCTGGGCGAGCCCCTCGTGGAGCGGGTGCTGGGCTCGCGGGGATTCAAATAGAGCCCTCGGCGACGGGCCGCAGAAAGACATGGCGCGCATCGACGATCCACTGGGCGGGGTCGACCTGCAACGCAGCGCGCTCGGGCGACGCGTAGTAGGCACTATCCCGCCGACGGAATTCCTCGTCGGATCCTTCGAGGCTGAGCAGCCACACGAAGCGATCCTCTCCCTCGACCGTCCAGGCGGCGACGTGAAACCCGTACCGCCGACGCAGCGGCAGCACGCCGGCACGCCAGGCGTCCACGAAGTCCGTCAAGCGGCCAGCCGCAATCTGATAGTCGCGCAGCTGCATGGTCATCAGCGATGGCCCCGAAAGTCGATCAGGCGTTCTCGGTGGAGGTTGCCGCCTCCGTAGGCCGGCCCTCCACCATCCACTCCAGCCAGCCGCCGTCCAGGCGCACGGCGTCGAAGCCGCGCTGCCGGAGCAGGTCGACCGCGACATCGGCGAAGAGGCAATAGTGGCCGCGACAGTAGGCCACGATGCGCCGGTCGCGCGGCAGCTCGTCGAGGCGCGACTCCAGCTCGTCGTGCGGGATCAGGGTAGCCCCACGAACGTGACCGTGCTCCTGCTCGTGGCGGGGACGGACGTCCAGCACCAGGATCGAGCCATCGGCCGACAGGCGTTCCAGGTCTTCCCGATGCACCATCTCGCCCCGCGAGTCGTTGAGGCCGAGCCTGCGCGTGATGTCGGCCACCTCGCTCAATCGCGTCTCACCGACGTCGCGCAGGGCCAGCCACAGGCGGGCGACCGATTCGTCGGCGAGGCAATACTCGACGCGTGCCCCAACCCGGTGGGCATCGACGAGGCGGGCATTCTTGAGCGTCTGCAGGTGCTGCGAGGTGTTGGCCACGGACATGCCGCTCTCGGCCGCCAGCGCTTCGACGTGTCGCGGCGCCTGGGCGAGCAGATTGAGCAGCTCCAGCCGCCGGTCGCTGGCCAGGGCGGCGCCGATCCGCGCGAAGTGGGGATACAGGCTGTCCTTGAGAGCGCGGTGATCCATTGCTGCAGCATACGCGTGTGGCGTCGCGTTGTCCACGCATTCAATTGAGCAGTTGACGACGGAGCGGTGGGAACCTACAGTTGCCTCCCCGCCATGGAGTTCGAGCCGATGGTCGTGTCCGCCGCCGACATCGACGTCACGCGCCTGGATCCGTACGCCTTTATGGCGCTCATCGGGAAGCGGGTCCTCCACCCGGGTGGGCGGGCCGCCACCGACGCGCTGCTGGCACGGGCCGAGATCGAACCGGGCGACGCGGTCCTCGACGCCGGCTGCGGGGTGGGCACCACCGCCATCCGCGTCGCACGCCAACATCGAGCGCACGTCACCGCGGTCGACATCGACCCGCTGATGCTCGAGCGCGCCGAGCGCAACGTGCGGGCGGCGGGCCTGAAGGACCACGTCTCCGTACAGCGGGGCGACGTGGTCGCGATGGCGTTCCCCGACGCATCCTTTGACCAGGTCCTTGCCGAGGCGGTGACGATGTTCGTCGACCGTGCGCGCGCCGCCGCTGAACTGGTGCGCGTCACGCGCCCCGGCGGACGGATCCTGGCCACCGAGTTCGCCTGGCGGCGGCCGCCGAGCGACGAGGCCCGCCACACGTTCCAGGGCGAGGTGTGCCCCGGCATGCAGTTCGACACCGTCGACGATTGGGTTCGGCTGTACGAGGGCGCCGGCATGGCCGATCTCGAGATCGCGACCGGCCCGTTCGAGATGATGACGCCGCGCGGCTTCGTGGCAGACGAGGGCCTGCGCAACACGGCGGCCGTAATGTTTCGCACGCTGTCGAGCGCGTCCTACGTGCGCAGGATGGCGTGGCTATGGCCTCGGGTTCAGCGCGCCGTGCCCTACCTCGGGTTTGTCCTGGTCAGCGGCACGAAGCCGGTGAAGGGCTGAGCACGTGACTGTCGCGCCACCACGCCTGGGGCTCGCGGCGAACCGGCGGGCGTTTGGTTTGCTGGTCGCCCTGTCCGCGTTCGTGGGCGGCATGGTCGGGCTGGAGCGCAGCGTGCTGCCCCTGCTGGCAGGCGAGGAGTTCGGGATCGCGTCTCGCTCCGTGGCCGTGAGCTTCCTAATCACGTTCGGCGCTGCCAAGGCGATCTCCAACCTGTTGGCCGGTGACCTGGCCTCGCGCACCTCGCGCCGTCAGGTGCTGATCGGCGGCTGGCTGATCGGGCTGCCGGTGCCGTTCATCCTCATTGCCGCACCGAGCTGGGATTGGATCCTGGGCGCCAATGTCCTGCTCGGCATCAACCAGGGGCTTACCTGGTCGATGACGGTCAACATGAAGCTCGACCTGGTCGGACCGATGCGCCGTGGGCTGGCTCTCGGACTCAACGAGATGTCGGGCTACATCGGCGTGGCCGTGGGCGCCTTCCTGACCGGCATCGTGGCCGAGGCCGCCGGGCTGCGCCCGGAGCCGTTCTACCTGGGCATCGCCTTCGCCGGGGCGGGACTGGCGATCAGCGTTGCGCTGGTGCGAGACACCGGCAACTTCGTCCTCCTCGAGGCAATTAGCGGCGAGCGAGAGCCCGACCGGTCGCTTCTCGCCAACCTGGCGGACGGGACGTGGCGGCGACCGACGCTTGCCGCCCTATCACAGTCGGGCTTCGTCACCAATCTCAACGACGGCATGGCCTGGGCGCTCCTGCCGCTGTTCTACGCCAGCCGCGGCCTGCCGCTCGACCAGATCGCCATCCTCGCCGCTGCGTATCCGCTGACCTGGGGGCTGCTCCAATTGCCGGCCGGCTGGGCCAGCGATCGGCTGGGACGAACGCCGCTGATCGTTACCGGCATGCTGGTGCAGGGTGCTGCCATCGCCGGCATCGCGCTGGCCGCTTCGTTGACGGGCTGGCTCGTCGCAGCGGTGGGGCTGGGCATCGGGACGGCGCTGGTGTACCCGACACTGATGGCCGCGGTCGGTGACGCGGTCAAGCCTGGCCAGCGCGCCCGAGCGCTCGGCGTATACCGCTTCTGGCGCGACTTGGGCACCGTGGCCGGCGCCCTGCTGGCCGGGATGGTGGCCGACCTCTTCGGCTTCCGATCGGCGATCCTGACGGTCGCCACGTTGACCGCGGCGTCGGGCCTCGTCGCGGGCACCATGTTCATGCAGCGGGCACCCGAAACCCGGCTGCGCAGCGAGGTCGGCCCGTGAACGTCATGCCATTTGTCCACGAAGGTCTCGGCAACAGCTCGTACCTCGTCGAGCTCGCCGGACGCGAGGCGCTGCTGGTCGACCCCGATCGAAGCGCCGAACGGTACGCGCGCGCGGCGGAGGATCGCGGACTGCGGATCGTCGCCGTGCTCGAGACCCACCTCCACGCCGACTTCGTCTCCGGCGCGCGGGAGATCGCAGGCGCCATGAAGAAGGCGGAGCTCTGCCTGCCGGAAGATGCGGAAGCGCGCTTTGCGCATCGGCCGCTGGCCGCTGGCCAGACTCTCATGCTGGGTGGAGTCCAGATCGAGGTACTGCCGTCGCCGGGACACACCCCGGAGCACCTCAGCTACGCGCTGCGCCCGCCCGGCGAGCCACCCCTGCTGTTCAGCGGCGGATCGCTCATTGTCGGCGGCGCCGCACGCACCGATCTGCTGGGCGACCACCTCACGGAAGAGCTGACGCGGCTGCAGTTCCAGACCCTGCATCGATCGTTCACCGCGCTGCCGGACGCCACGCTCCTCTACCCGACGCACGGCGCGGGCTCGTTCTGTTCGGTGGGCGGCTCCGGCGCGCGGACCTCGACCCTGGGGACGGAACGCGCCGCAAATCCACTGCTGGCCATGGACGATCCAGAGGCATTCGTGGCCTGGTTCACCGCGACCTTTCCCGCCGCACCCGATTACTTCTACCGCCTCCGCGCCGTGAACCAAGCCGGCCCACGGCTGCGCTCAGAGGTGCCTGCGCCGAGGCGGCTGGACGCCGAGGCCTTCGACCGCCTGCGCGCTGAAGCTCTGGTCGTGGACGTTCGGCCGACGGCGGAGTACGCCCGGGAGCACATCCACGGAGCGCTGAGCAATCCGTTCCGCTCCGCCTATGCCATCTGGCTGGGCTGGCTGGTGGCATCCGAGACACAACTGCTCTTCGTGCTCGGAGACACCCCGCTCCAGCGCGTCGTGGATGAGTCGCTGTTGGTCGGCCACGAGCGGCTCGTCGGCTGGCTCGAAGGCGGCATGGATGCATGGCGTGAGAGCGGCCGTCCACTTGCCCGCAGCGAGCTGATCGATGCCCCCCACGCTC
>DATKBU010000018.1:0-4524 GCA_035513815.1 Egibacteraceae bacterium | reverse complement strand
AGCAGCTCGTTGGCGATCTCCGCCGAGCGATCGGGGAATAGCCGCATCGCCTTGTCGGTGAGCGCGTAGTAGGCGCTCGGCCGCCCTGGCCCGTCCCGGCGCACCGTCTGCGCGGTCACCAGACCATTGCGCTCCAGCACCTGAAGGTGCCGTCGAATCGCGGCTTCGGACAGCTCCAGCGCGACAGCCAGCTCCGCGACAGATCGCGGACTGCTCCTCAGCAGGTCGGCGATGTCCGCTCGGGTTCCCCCGAGCAGATCGATGAGTTCGACCGCCACCGCATTCACACAATTAGTTCTACCACATGTTGTGAAATTCGACAGCGCCAGCAAGCCACGTCGCTCGGCGGTGGCACCCCGCCGCGGGGCAGGGCTAGAAGCCGAAGGCTTCGATCTGCCGCAGCGCCTCGGCCTTTGCGAGCTCCCGGATGCGGACCTGCTCGCGAGCCTCGACACCGCGAGCGGCCACATCCTGGACCTGCGACACCAAGGCTTCGACATCGAATGGCTTGGTGAGGTAGCCGTCCGCGCCCGCGCGAAACGCCGCCACGTGTGGGTCTTCGCCCGTCTTGGCTGTCAGGATGATCACAGGGATGTGAGCGAACTCGGGCTCGGCCCTTATGCGGTCCAGCACGTCGAAGCCGTCAAGCTCCGGCATCATCAGGTCCAGCAGCACCAAGTCGACTTCCTCGCGCGACAGCGCATCAAGCGCGGAGGGGCCGTCGCTGGCTTCCACTACTGCAATGCCGACGCCCGAAAGCGAGGCGCGCACGACGACGCGCACCGACGGCTCGTCGTCGACCACCAGCACTCGCAACGTCATCCGACTGCTCCTGTCATTTGCCAGTGATCGGCAGATGCAGGTCAAGAGTTGAGCATCATCCCAGGCAATCTACGCATACCTCCCCCACTTAGGGGTGAAGTGCGCAGCCGAGGTCCCCTCTAGGTCGCGCTGACGCTACTTCTCGACGACCAGCACCCGGTCGCCGAGCTCGACGTCGCTCCACAGCCGCGTGCGACGCAGCTCATTGCGTCGGCCGATGGCCGCGCGCGCCCCGATCACCGAATCGCGCAGAACCGTGCCGTCGCCGATCTTCGCGCCGGCGCACACAATCGAGTCGACGATCTCAGCGTCCTGGCCGATCTCGACCCCGTCGAACAGCACGCAGTTCTCGAGCTGCGCGCCGGCCCGAATAATCGCGTGGTCGCCGACGACGGTGCGCCCGAACAGCGTGACGCCGTCCTCGAGGATCGCGCCATCGCCGATGACGGCGGGATGAATGATGCTGACTCCGTCGCGCTTGACGCCCTGGCCCTCCCACAGCCCTTCCTCGACGCGGGATCCTCTCGGCGTCCAGTCGACGCGACCCTCGAGCACATGACGGTTCGCGGCCAGATACAGCCGCGGCCGACCGGTGTCGAGCCAGTAGCCGCCGTCGAACAGCCCGAAGATCGGCTCCCGATCCTTGACCATCCCGGGCAGCAGACCTTGCTCGAAGGAAAACGACGTATCTGGTGGGATCCGCTGGAGCACATGGGGCTCCAGCATCAGGATTCCGGCGTTGACCAGGTTGGAATCGGTCTCGTCCGGCGCGGGCTTCTCAAGGAACCGGTCGACATGACCGTCTGCGTCGAGCTCCAGCACGCCGAATTCAGTGACATCGCGTACAGAGGTCAACCACAGCGTCACCAGCGCGCGGCGGCGCTGATGAAACTCCAGCAGCGCAGTCACGTCAGGGCTTGCGACCACGTCGCCGTTCATCCACAGCAGCGGCCGGTCGTCGAAGGCCCCCGCATCAAGGCACCAGCGCAGCGCCCCGCCGGTGCCGAGGGGCGCCGGCTCGACGATGAGGCGCAGGTTGAGGCCCAGCGCCTCCGCCTCGGCCTGAACGTCGCCGAACTGATCGGCGTTGCGTCCCAGCGCCAAAGTGACATCCCGCAGCCCTGAAGCTGCCAGATGCTGCAGCTGGTGGGCGATCAGCGGACGGTTGGCGATGGGGACGAGCGGCTTGGGGAGGTCCGCCGTGACGGGCCGAAGGCGGGTTCCCTTGCCGCCGGCCAGGATCACGGCCTGTACATCAAGCACTGCTGATCTGCCTTCCCTGAGCCCATCAGATCCGTACGGCGGGGCTCGTGACTATCTCCGAGCAGCCCGACCTGAAACGGCTGCGCCGCTACTGGCGCGAGCGCCGGCGGCGGCGCACCTCGCCCTGGATCATGTCGGACTGGTGCATGAACTTGCGCAGCCGCTGGTTGAACTCCTTGTCCGGCTTGGTGGACTGACGGCGCTGAGCCTCATCCTCCCAGTCCGCCTCGGCGCGCTTGATCGAAAGGTCGATGCGTCCGTCATCCTTGATGGCCAGCACCTTGACCTGGACCTGCTGGCCCTCGGTAAGGTACGCGTGGATGTTCTCGACAAAGTCGCGGTGCACTTCGCTGATGTGCACAAGGCCGGTGACGTCCGGCTCAACCTCCACGAACGCGCCGAAGTCGTGGAGACGAACAACCTTGCCGGTGGCGATGCTTCCTGGCTCGACTGACACCATGCTCCTCTCGCAAGCGCTGGGCAAAGCGGCGCCCGCAGGTCTGTGGAACGGGAATTGGCTATTGCGGTCACCAGCCTACCAAGCCTGTCGGAGACCGCCGAGCGCACCATGTTGACGACCGCGTCGGCTGGGCGCCAGACCGGTGCGCAGCGCCGGTGAGAGCGGTCATCGTCCGGACGCCCGGTGGGCCTGACGCGCTTGAGATCGTGGAGCTGCCCGATCCATCTCCCGGTCCGGCGGATGTGCTGGTCCGCGTCGCGGCCACAGCCCTGAATCGCGCCGACATCCTTCAGCGCGAAGGCAAGTACCCGCCGCCCCCGGGGGCCTCTGCGGTCCTGGGCCTGGAGCTGGCCGGCGAGATCGTTGCCGTCGGCGCCGAGGTCTCCGAGCGGGTCGCCGGAGAGCGCGTGTTCGCGGTGGTCGCCGGCGGCGGGTACGCCTCGCTCGCGGTCGTGCCGGCCGCGCTCGCGATGCCGATCCCCCCACCACTGGACGTGATCGACGCGGCGGCGGTGCCCGAGGCCTTCGCCACCGCCTACGACAACCTGTTCAACCGCGCCAGGCTGGCGGCGGGCGAGACGGTCTTGATCCATGGAGGCTCGAGCGGCGTGGGCACGGCGGCCATCCAGCTCGCGCGCCGCGCGGGGTGCCGCGTGCTGATCACCGCGCGCAGCGAGCGCAAGCTGGCCGCATGCCGCGACCTCGGCGCCGAGGCGGGCATCAACTACCTCGAGCAGGATTTCGTCGCGGCGACCCGCGAGCTGACCGACGGCCACGGCGCCGATGTGATTCTGGACATGGTCGGCGCGGCCTATCTGGCGCGAAACCTAGACGCGCTGGCCACGGAAGGCCGCCTGGCGATCATCGGGCTGCAGAAGGGCGCGGCGGCGCAGGTGGACCTCTCGCTCATCCTGCGCAAGCGAATCACGATCTGCGGTTCGACGCTGCGCGCCCGCTCCACCCACGAGAAGGCGGCGCTCGCGAGGCAACTCGAGGCCCATGTCCTGCCCGGATTCGACGACGGCAGCCTGCACCCAGTGATTGACCGCATCCGTCCTCTGGAGCAAGTCGCCGAGGCCCACCGCGTCATGGAAGCCGGCGAGCACATCGGCAAGATTGTGCTGAAGGTGGCCGGATAGCCGCACGCCGCTACAGCGGCTCCGTCACGCCCGCTCGCGACGGGTACGGCGCTTGGGAGCCTGCGTCTACCCAGTACTCGGTGATACTCACGATCTTGCCGTCTTCGAACGTGAAGAACGACGCCGCCAAGGCCGAGCGCTGACCCTCGACGGGGACAACGACCTCTGACACCACGACGTCGCCCTCAGCGACGATTCGCAGCACCTCCACGCGGATCCACGGGTCGGGATGGTCACGGTTCACCGCGATGAAGGCGTCTCTGCCGACCATCCGCTCGCCTGAATGCGGCCACTCGACGACGACATCGTCGTGCAGCGCGTCCCCCGCGTCGTCGAAGCGGCGCTCATCGAAGGCGCGCCACAGATGCTCGACGGCCGTCTTGTTCTCGGCTTGGCTCACCTCGCGCTCCTCGCCTCCGGCGCGCCCATGATCCCATAGCCGCAGTGCTTTCAGTCGCAGTGACCGACCTAAATGCCACGCGCGTCAGGCCGATGCCAAGCGGCGCAGGGCTACTTGTAGCGGTAGTGCCCTGACCGTCTGGCAGGCCGCTGACCTGCGGAAACGCTCCCCGGCTCGGGTCTTGGGCCACGCTGGGGCCACATGCGAGCTCACGGACCGGCCGCCTCGCACTGTCCCGACGCCCTCCGAGGGCTGCGTCAAGCACCGCCCGGCCAAGCGCCTCCTCGACCAGCCAAGGTTCGATGCCGAGCCTTTCTGGCAGCTCGGCCGCGTCGATGCCAGGGCTATCGCTCACAACCTGTTTCACGCGTGTCACAGCCTCCTGCAGATCAGCCTCGTCCCCGGTCGAGTTCGTCGGCGCCCGTCTGTAGGCGTCCAAC
>DATKBU010000017.1:0-4140 GCA_035513815.1 Egibacteraceae bacterium | reverse complement strand
TTCGTGGTGCTCGACTACTGGGTCGCCGCCGAGGGCGAGGCGGTGGCCGGAGACGACGCCCAGGCCATCCGCTGGTCCTCGCGCGCCGACCTGGAGCATCTCGAGCTGGCGCCGGGCCTGCTGGACTTCCTGGACAGTCGCGGCGTGCTCGCCCGGATGCGCTGAGCGTCGGCGCTGCCCGGGATCCTCGCGCAGCGTCGATGCGCGGGGGGCCGTCGCAAGCAGCCGTTTCACCGCCGATATACTCCCCTGGCTCAACGATCCGACCATCGAGGCGGTGCGCTTTGGCCCGGGCAGACCTGCACTATGCGCTGGCCTTGGATCGCGAGATCTTCGAGGCGAGCAGAGTGGACCCCGCGCTGCTCGACCCGATCGTCCGCGTCGCCGGCGCCGTTCCGGGCCCGGCTCGCCCGATCACGGTTCTGCGCGACTTCCAGGGCCCGCAGGGGGCGTATCTCGAGCACTTCACGCTGACCGATTCCGCCGGAGCAGAGCGCGCGCGCTCTCGGGTGACCCGCATCGAGCTGCGCGGGGAGATGTTCGAGGATCGCTTCATCACCGTGCTGCGGGATGTCGAGCTGGCTGACGGCGGAGAGCACCGCCTGACGTTCTTCATCAACGACGAGGAAGTGGGCTCGATCCCGGTCTTCGTCGAGGTGGGTGAAGGCGGCGACCCGCGCATCGCCGCGCAGGAGACCTTCGCCAAGGCGCTGCAGAAGGGAGCGGTGCTCTGGGTCGCAGTGCCCCAGCCCGACGGGCGCACCCACACGCAGCCGGTCTGGTTCGTCGCTGAGGCCGCCAAGGTCTACGTCTTCACCGGGGAGACCGAGCAGCAGGTGCCCGGCCTTGCGCAGGCAGCTCAGGTCGAGCTGATCGCCCGGTCGAAAGATCTGCGCAGCAAGGTCTCACGCGTGTCGGCGACGGCGCGGCAGGTGCCCGCCGACGACGAGCTATTCACCAAGATCGCCCGGATCGGCCTGGGACGGCGACTCAATCTTCCGGACGGCGACGGCGCGCTGGAGCGCTGGCGGACCAACTGCGCGCTGATCGAGCTCACACCGAGGTTCGGCTCTGACGAAGCGGCCGAGGAGCCAGCGGCCTAACGCAGCGCGCCTTGCCGGAGCGCGCGCCGGCAGGGTTCAGCGGCGGTAGCGCTGGACCACCATGGCGCGGGATCGCCGGCGGCGAACCACCAGCGCGAGCACCGCCGCGCCGACCGCGAGGCCGGCCAAGCCGCCTGCGACCAGACGCCACAGCATCACGGGACGCTCGCCGACGGCTGTCAGCTCCACCCGCTCTCCGATGGGCACCTGCCACACAAGCTGGCGTTCGCTCTGTTCAGACGCGTTCGAATCCACGATCGCTCCCGGAAAGGTGGCTTGGATGCGGTAGTCGACGGCGTCATCGGCGCGCAGCAGCTCCAGGGCCTCGTCGGCCGTGAGGCCCAGATCCTCGACCGCGTCGGTCAGCTCGAGACCAGCTGCGCCCCGGAGCTCGAGCTGATCGGAGCGCACCGTCAGGACCAGCGGTTCGAGCGGGGCGATCTCGGGACCAGCGAGCGCGGCCGCCAGCTCGGCCGTGATCTGCGTGAGCTCTGCGGCGTTGTCGAAATCCTTGCTGAGGACAACCTCGCGGCCGGAGCCGGGCTCATCGGCTTCAGTGATCGTCCACCCGGCGGCCCGCAAATCCCGAGCGCTCCGAGCCAGCTGGCCCAGCGGATCGGCGCCTGCCTCAGCGGCGCGACGGATCAACTCCTCGTCGGCCCCGAGCGACAGCTCTAGCTGGCCCGACCCATCCCGCTCGATCCGCACATCGATGATCGCCCGAAGTTGGCACCCACCCGTGAACGCTACTGCAAGTGAGAGTAACATTACAGTACGCGCGATGCGGCCATAATAAACCGGATCTGTCATAAATCATCCGACCACACGAAAGGTTGCAAGACTCACACGGACGAAGGGCCCCGTGATCAAGAGGCCCCTTGACGATACCGAAACAACCAAGGATGACTGACGTGGCCGACGGGGAGGAGTCCTCTCCCACCACCACCCGACGGCGCCTCGGTGAGTTGCTGCTGGACGCAGAGCTCCTGTCTGAGGCGCAGCTTCAGTCCGCCCTCCAAGAGCGGGCGGTGGTGGATGGCCGGCGCGAACGGCTCGGCGAGACGGTCGTGCGGCTGGGCTTCGCCAGCGAGGCGGACATCGGTCGGGCGCTGGCCAAGCAGCTCGGTCTGCAGTATCTCGAGTGGGGCGAGGTGCTCGTCGCCGATGAGCAAATCCTGCAGCTGGTCCCCGCCGCCCTCGCGGAGCGCCACGCGGTCATCCCCTTGCGCCTCGAAGCGGACGGCACGCTGGTGGTGGCGTGCGCCGATCCGACGAACTTCGTGGCCGTCGAGGACGTGCGCCTGGCGTCCAACGCCAAACGGGTCCGCCGAGCCGTGGCGGCAGCCGGCGCCGTCAACTCCGCGATCGAGAAGGCCTACAACTTCGATCAGGCCGCCGGCGAGCTGCTGGAGTCGATGGGTGACCGCGGAGACGACGAGGCCGACGAGCTCGCCGCCAGCGACGCGCCGGTCATCCGGCTCGCCGAGGGGATCATCGCTCAGGCGGTCGATGCGCGGGCCTCGGACATCCACGTCGAGCCAGGGCTGGGCGAGACCGTGGTCCGCTATCGCGTCGACGGCGTGCTGAAGCAGGTCATGACCGTGCCGCGCAACGCGACCGGGCCGCTGGTCTCGCGCCTGAAGCTGATGAGCGGCATGGACATCGCCGAGCGACGACGCCCGCAGGACGGTCGGACCCGGTTCCGCGGCGCGAAAGGGCTGGAAGTCGACCTGCGCGTGTCGAGCCTGCCGTCGATGCACGGCGAGACAATCGTCGTGCGCCTGCTGCGCAAGGGCGCCGAGCAGCTGGCGATCAAAGACGTCGGCTTCACCGACGAGCAGTACGCCCAGGTGATGAGCATCATCGAGCGCCCCCAAGGGCTGGTGCTCGTCACCGGCCCCACCGGATCGGGCAAGACCTCCACGCTGTACTCGTTTCTTGCCCACGTGGCCAATGAGTCGAACAACATCATCACGATCGAGGACCCGATCGAGTTCGAGCTCGGCGGCATCAACCAGACGCAGGTCAACGACCGCGTCGGGCTGACCTTCGCCAGGGCGCTGCGGACGGTCCTTCGCCAGGACCCCGACGTCGTGATGGTGGGTGAGATTCGCGATCCAGAGACCGCAGAACTGGCCATGCAGGCATCGCTCACGGGGCATCTGGTGTTCTCCACGCTGCACACCAACGACGCGCCCGGCGCCGTCATCCGCCTGCGCGACCTCGGCATCCCGCCGTATCTGATCGCCAGCTCGCTGTCCATGGTGGTGGGCCAGCGGCTGGTGCGAACCATCTGCCCGCGCTGCAGCGCCCCGGCCGTCCCCAGCGAGCGCCAGGTCGCGCAGCTGCATTTGGCCCCGCGCGACCTGGACACCGCCACGTTCCGGGCGGGCGGCGGCTGCGCGACGTGCGGCCATACCGGCTACAAGAACCGCCAAGGGCTGTTCGAGGTGCTGGCGGTCGACGGCACCCTGCGCGAGCTGATCGCGAACCAGGCCGCCGAGCCCTCGCTGCGCCAGGCCGCGCGCGTCGCCGGGATGCGCAGCCTGCGCGAGGACGGCCTGGCCAGAGCGATGCGGGGCACGACCACTCTCGAGGAGATCCTGAGGGTCAGCCCGACCGACAACACCGACGAGGGCGCCTGCCCGGTCTGCGCGCAGACAGTGGAGCCGGACTTCTCCCTGTGCCCCTGGTGCGGTGCGAACCTGCGGGCCGGCGCCTGCGCGGGCTGCGAGCGCGAGCTGGAGCACGGATGGCGGGTGTGCCCCGATTGCGGGGCGCCGACCGGATTCTCGGAGGACGCCGCCGACGCCCGGCAGCGCAAGGTCCTGGTGGTGGACGACGACGAGTCGGTCCGCGACGCGATCGCCGCGATGCTGCACGGGGACTACGAGGTGCTGCAGGCCAAAGACGGGCTCTCGGCGATGGACTCCATCCACAAAGAGCGCCCGGATGCGGTGCTCCTTGACGTCGGGCTTCCCGATAAGGACGGCTACACGGTGACGCGAGAGCTGCGCTCGCGCGCAGCCACCATGCA
>DATKBU010000016.1:0-2433 GCA_035513815.1 Egibacteraceae bacterium | reverse complement strand
GCCTCGTCATCGGCCACGCCGTCCACACTGTTCTCGGCAGTGAACAGCATCTGATAGTCCGCCCAGGGGTCGGCGCTCTGGCAGACGACGTCGCCGTCCTCGTTCGGCGCCACGTTCCCGAACGCGTAGTTAATGACGGTCAGCTTCTCCGCGGAGCCGTTGTCGACCAGGTTCTTCACGAAGAACTGCCGGCCGTATACCCCCCACTGGATGAAGTAGCCGACAATCTCCGGGTCGCCGGCTTGCGGTTTCCCGCGCGGGACGGTCGGCGGCTTGGCGGCGGCCATCGGCGCAGCATGGCGATCATCGACACCGTGCAGATCGTGACAACCAGTCGGCGCATGAGGCTTCCTTCCTGCGGGATGGTGTGGCCTGAGCGCCGGGGATCTTAGGCCCGAGTCGACCGATTGGTCAACACCAATTATCCGTTTAAAACGGGCGCTCGGCGACTGATTGTTTGTGGTCCGCGGTGCCGGGGCACACCGCGCGTCCACGTAGGCGAAGGGGAGGGTCGTCATGGATCAGCTGAACGGGGACACGGGGCCGGCCGCCACTGCGAAGTCTGAAAGCAGGCACGTCGCCGAGACGGCCCAGGAAGAGGTGGGCCACCTGGCGTCCACAGCCAAAGAACAGGCTTCCGAGCTGGCTCGTGAGGCCTCCGCGGAAGCGCGCGGCGTCGTGGAGGACGCTGTCGCGCAGCTGCGCAAGGAGGGGGACCAGCAGGCCACTCGGCTGGCGGACAGCATCCGCCAGGTCGGCGACCGCCTGCGCGCGCTGGCCGAAGGCCGGGCCGAAGAGGCCGGGCCGGCGGGGGAGTACGCCCGAGAGGCGGCGGACTGGGTCACTCGGTCCGCTGAGCGCCTCGACGACATGGGACTCGAGGGGATGGTGCGCGAAGTGCAGCAGTTCGCCCGGCGCCGGCCCGGAGTGTTCCTGGGTGCCGCGGTGGCGAGCGGGATGGTCACGGGCCGATTGGTCCGGGCCGGTCAGCAGCGCCGGACCGGTGATCAACGCGCCGAGCTCCCCGCCGTGACCAGCCCCGCCCCGGCGGCCATGACGCCCACGGCCGACGATGCGGCCGCGCCCGCAGACACCCCGCAGGAGATCGTGATACCTGAGCCCGTCGGACAGGTTCACGGCTCTGCGATCGACGAGCAGTCAGGGCCCGAGCGATGAGCGCCCCGTACCAGGAGACGACCGAGTTCGAATCCGAATACCACCGGCTGAACGGCGAGCGCAGCCTGACCGAGCTGCTGTCGGAGCTGAGCCATGAGTTCACCCAGCTGCTGCGTAAGGAGGCCGAGCTCGCCCGGGTCGAGATCAAGCACGACCTGCGCGAGGCCGCGCGGGCCGGCGGTATGGGCGCCGCGGCCGGCGGCGCCGCGTTCATGGCCGTGCTGCTCGCCTCGTTCGCGCTGGCGTGGGGCCTGGCCGAAGTGCTTCCGGCCGGCTGGGCGTTCCTCATCGTGGGAGTCCTGTGGGCCAGCGCGGCAGCTGCGCTCGGCTTCGCGGCCCGCACCCGGTTCCAGAAGCTGAATCCCGTGCCTGAGCAGACGATCGAGACTCTCAAGGAGGACGCGAGATGGGTCAGTCAGCGGAAGAGATAAGGCGAGACATCGACCGCACGCGCGCGGAGATGGATCACACGCTTGATGCGATCGCCGACCGGGTCAGCCCACGTCAGATCGCTCATCGCCGGACCGCTCGCGTCCGCGGCGCGTTCCGAGGGATGAGGGATAGCGTCATGGGCGTCGCGGATGACTCCACCAGCCGACTTGCCGATGGCGCGCGGGGCGCCCGCGACCAGCTCGGCGACGGGGCGCACTCGCTAGCGGAAAACGTCGGCGAGGCTGCCCACACGGCTGCAGACGCCGTCCGCCAAGCGCCGGAGCAGGCGCTTCGAAGCGCTCAGGGCAACCCGCTGGCTGCAGGCCTCATCGCCTTCGGAGCCGGAGCGCTCGCGTCGGCGCTGCTTCCCGAGACTGGGGCGGAGCAGAGGGCGGCAGAACGTGTCGCTGAGGGTCTTGCGCCCGTCAAGGAGCAGCTTGCCGAGTCGGGCAGAACCGTGGCGGCGAAGGTGGGGGACAGCGCGAAGGAGGCGGCTGACCGCACGGCCCACAGCGCCGCCGAGGCGACGCGCGAGGTAGGCGACGAAGCGGCGTCATCCGGCCAGCGTGTCGCGGAGGAGGCCAAGGCGGCTGGCCGGCACGTTCGCGACGACGCGCAAGGCTGACGAGCCCGGGCCGTACGGTTCGCAGCGCGCCCGGACGGCCTGCGGCTTCGCCGCCGCCCGGCTTGACTCAGGTGCGCGCGCGGCTCACGTGCGGGATCACCTCGCTGCCGATTAGCTCAAGCGTCTCGAGGTCGGCGTGATCCAGGTGCTGCAGCATGATCCGGTCGACGCCGAGATCTGCCAGCTCGCCGAGGCGCTCA
>DATKBU010000015.1:0-4735 GCA_035513815.1 Egibacteraceae bacterium | reverse complement strand
ACCCAGCGAGGTCGAAGTGCTGATCCTGCAGTGCGTGGGTGATCTCGTGGGCGAGTACCGAGCGCTGCAGCGGCGAGGGGTCTCGCGCTCCTCCGCCGACGTACAGAACTGCGTCCTCCGGCACTTAGACGCCGGCCACCTGCTCGCGGTATAGGTCGTCCAGCAGCTGCTCGAGGTCGAGATCCTCGGGGATCAGGCGCAGGGCCACGAGGATCCGCCGGTCGACTTCCAGCTGCTCGAGATCCTGCTCCTCGGCGATCAGCTCGCCGATCTTGTCGGCCAAGGTGTCACCGTCCATGACGCGTGCGTCGACCGAGTCGGTGATGTCGAGCTCGCGCACTCGCGAGACCTGCGCGGTGATCTCATCGATGATCATCTCGTCGAATGACTCTGCGGGCGCGGTCGGGGTGTCGGTCGGCGTCGCGGTCGGGGTGTCCGTTGGCGTCGCGTCCACAGCGGCGGGGGGATCGGTCGCGGGGTCAGTTGCGTGAGGGCTGGGGTCGACAGCGACTCGGGACGGGCCTTCGACCGATCGCCTGAGCGTCTCGGCCCCGCCGGCGGCCGCCAGCAGCAGTGCGGCAGCGCCCGCGGCGGCCGCGAGGGCGCGCCCGACGGTCCGACCGACTCGGCTGGTCATCCCCGGCTCCTCGCCCCGGCGCCGGCGAGCTCGAGCGCCTCCTCGGCGTCAGCCGCGATGCCGAGCCACACGCGGTCGCCCTCGCAGCGGAATGCCATCCAGTCCCGGTCGGATCGGAGCAGCGAGGCGTCCGCGCCGTCGGCGATGCCGCCGGCTGCCGCCGCGTACCAGGCGGGCGCGGCCTCGCACGCGTCGTCGGCGTCGGCGACGGTGTCGAACGTCAGAGCCAGGGACACGGCGGTGGCCTCGTCCGTCCACCACCAGGCGACCTCGCCTCCTGCCCATCCGATCGCGACTCGCTCGGCGCGGCCGAGGCCCAGCGGCCGGAAGAGCTCGCGGACGTCGAACTGACCGAACGTCGCCCTCGCCTCATGCTCGAACCCCCCGCGCGGCGACCCGGCGAGAGTGACGGGCGTGGCCCCCTCGCCGGCGAGATAGGAGTCCGGATGCATGATCTGCTCGGTTGTCGTGGGCGGGCTGGCATAAGCCTTGTCGACGGCCGCGTATCCATCCTGCCGCATCAGCTCTGTCACGAACGCGGTCCCCTCTCGGTACGGAAACTCAAGGATGGCCCTCAGATAGCTCGGTGTGCTGGCGAGCACAGCGTTCGACCCCGAGCCGGCCTCCCTGCGAAGCTCGGCGCGCTGAGCCTGCGACTGAAACCGCGCCGACCATTCTCGCTGCGTGACCACGGCGTCGCCTTCGATCAGCGCGAGCAGCGCCGTGCTCGCGTCGGCCGCTTCCGGCGGCAGGTCGCGAAGCGGTTCCAAGTCGAACGTCCGGTCCTGGAGCGCATGGGTGATCTCATGGGCGGCGATGAACTCCGCGTATGGGGTCAGCTGACCTGGAACGCCGTGCACGAACAGGGTCTGTTCCGAAAGCGCATAGACGCCCACGACCTGTTCGGCGTACAGCTCGGTTCCCTGGCCCCCTAGATCGAACTCAGCAGGGATCAGACGGAGCGCGACCAGGATCCGCTGGCTGGACTCCACCTCGGCCGGATCGCCCCACCCGAAGCCGAGCGCGCGCACAGTCGCAGCGAGCTCGTCGCGGGTCACGGCTCGCGCGCGCACCGGCTCACTGACGTCCAGGCCGCGGATCTGCGACACCTGGCTGGCGAGCTCGGTCACGTCCAGCGCCTGGCCGACTGCCGGCAGCGTCTCAGCGGCGCTGGCGGTGCGGGTCGGCGCGGTCGATGGCGCGGCGGCGGTAGGCGACGGCGCCGCCGGACGGGGCGTGGCTGGCGCAGGGCTCCGCGTGCTGGTCGGCTCGGGCGGCGCGACCGTCGCGGCTGGCGAGGGCGATCCCGGCGAGTCTGCCGCCTGCGGCGCGTCCGTGCGATCGAGCAGGCCTGCGCTCACCAGCGCCGCGGCCCCGGTTGCGGCGACGAGCGCGGCTGCGGCGACCCCGATCCGCAGCTTCAGCGCGCGACGCACCCGCGTCAGGTCGCGGCTTGCTCGCCCAGCGCCTCGGCGATCTCCGAGGGAGTCAGGCGAAAGAACTTGCGTCGCGGGCGCGACCGGTCCAGCCCGGCGACTTCGAGCCGCTCGGCTTCGACTTGCCGCTCCTCGGCGGTCGAGAGCGCCTCGCGCGCCGCGGTCAGCGCCTCTTCCATCGACATCTCGGCGCGGTAGCTCTGCTCGAGGCGGGTGTTGATCGCGTCGGCGCTCCCGCCGATGGTGACATAGCCGGCCTCATCGGTGATCGAGCCGTCGTAGAGGATGTGGTACATCTCGATCGCGCTCGGGCCGACCTCCGCGACCAGCAGCTCGACTTCGAACGGCTTGGAGCTCTCCATGAACGCCGCGCCCAGCGCGTTGGCATAGGCGTTGGCGAGCGAGCGCCCGGTCACATCCTCGCGGGCGTACTGGTAGCCCTTGACGTCCGCCAGACGGATCCCGGCCACTCGAAGCTGCTCGAACTCGTTGTACTTGCCCACGGCAGCGAACGCGATGCGGTCGTAGATCTCGCTCACCTTGTGCAGGGTTGCTGACGGATTCTCCGCCACGAACAGCACGCCGCGGTCAAAGCTGATGGCCACCACGGACTTGCCCCGGCTGATCCCCTTGCGCGCGAACTCGGCCCGGTCTTTGATCTGCTGCTCGGGCGGGACATAGAAGGGCATTGCCACGGCGTGTGCTCCTGTTTGTCGCGGACGTGCTACGGGCGGCGTCGCCCGATGACATGCTCGACGCGCTCGGCGACCTCGGCGTCGTCCATTTCCCGGTAGCCGTTCTCATCGATCACTGCGAGCAGAGGATAGATGCCGCGGACCAGATCTGGCCCGCCGGTGGCCGAATCCTCGTCCGCGGCGTCCCACAGCGCCTCGAGTGTGATGTCGGCAGCCTCTTCAAGGCTTAGGTCGTCGTGGACGCGGGCCTTCAGCGATCCGCGGGCATCCCGCCCGCCGGAGCCGCTGGTCGCGAAGCGGCGCTCCTCGTAGCGCCCTCCTGCCGCGTCGAACTCGTAGATGCGCGCGACATGCTCGCGAGGGTCGTAGCCGGCGAACAGCGGGATGACGATGAAGCCCTGCATCGCCATCGGGAGGTTGGCGCGAACCATCTGAGCCAGCTTGTTGGCCTTGCCCTCCAGCGACAGCGGGAAACCCTCCACCTTCTCGTAGTGCTCGAGCTCGGTGGCGAAGACCTTCGCCAGCTCCATCGCCGGACCCGCCGCGCCGGAGATGGCCACCGCGGACCACGCGTCGGCTTCGAACACCTTGCGCATGTCGCGCTTGGAGATGATGTTGCCGGCGGTGGCTCGCCGGTCGCCGGCCATGACGACGCCGCCGGCGTAGGTGACCGCCAGGACGGTGGTGCCGTCGACATGCTCGATCGCGCCGCCGCCGCCTCCGGCGGCCTCGGTGAGTCTGGCGGCCAGCACGTCAGGCGCGGCCCGCTGCAGCAGCGCTGAGAAGCTCGCGCCGCTCAGATCGAAAGGCTGAGGATGCGCGGGGCCGAAAGGGGCCCTCACTCGCCGCCCTTCTGGACGTAGTTCTTGACGAACTCCTCCGCGTTCTCTTCGAGGACCTCGTCGATCTCGTCGAGCAGATCGTCGACGTCAGAGGTGTCGACGGCGTCGGCCTTCTCGGTGACCTCGGCGGCCTGCTCCTCTGTCTGCTTGGGCCGCTGCTTGCGGACCTGTCCTCCGTCGCTCATGGCGCCTCCTCATGCTCTCCCGCTGTCCCGCGAGTGTAGCGGGCACCTGGAACACCAGCCGTGGATGCGCCCCGTCGGCACGGCCCGGTCGTGCCTGGGATGGGCCTGGGTCGGCATCCGCCACGCGAGCGGACGCACGGTTCAGCAGGTCAGTGCACCAGCGGGCTCCGGCGCTCCAGCAGGACGACGTCGCGCCAGACGCCGCGGAGCTGGCCCATGCGCTCCCGCACGCCGACGGTGCGAAAGCCATGCCGAGCGTGCAGCGCCAGGCTCGCCCGGTTCTCGGGGAAGATCTGCGCCTGCAGGGTCCATACGCCCGCGCGCTCAGAGCGCCCGATCAGCTCGCCGAGCAGCCGCCCGCCGATCCCCTGGCGCGCGCAGAGGGGGTCGACGTACACGCTCACCTCCGCGACCCCCGCATAGGCGTCCCGCGCCGACACCCGGCTGAGCGCCGCCCATCCCGCGACGCGCGCGCGGCCGCCGGCGGAATCGTCCGCGCCGGGGACGGCGGGGTCGTGGGCGCGGGGGACGGCGGGGTCGTGGGCGCGAGCGACTGCGGGGTCGTGGACGCGAGCGACTGCGGGGTCGTGGACGCGAGCGACCAGCCGCGGATCCGCGAGATGAGCGCGGTCCCATCCGGCCCAGTCAGGAGGCGCCACCTCGAACGTGGCGGACCCAGTTGCGATCCCGGCGGCGAAGATGTCGCACACCGCCGGCCAGTCCTCAGCCGCCATCGCCTCGATCACCACGTCCATCGCCGCGCACTGTAGCGGCGGGCGCGCTTTCGGGAACCCCAGGGGCGCGGCGCGCAGGGGTCTCCAGTCTTCCCCGCCGGGCGCCGGCTGCGCCGGGCGCGCATGGCCGCTGCCGTCGGCTGCCGTGACACCCGTCAGTTTCGGCGACTATCCGCCGGAATCGTCGAGGATTCCGAAGGCGAGCG
>DATKBU010000014.1:0-4885 GCA_035513815.1 Egibacteraceae bacterium | reverse complement strand
GTGAGCAAAGCCGGCGCGGAGGCCAACGCCAAGTCGCTGCTGTCGCTGCTGAAGCTTGACGTCCGCAAGGGCGACACCGTGACGATCAGCGCCGACGGCGAGGACGCTGACGACGCGGTGGACGAACTCGCGGCTCTTGTCGCACAGCTGTGAAGATCAGCGGCGTCGCGGCATCGCCCGGCGCCGGCGTGGGGCCGGCGTGGGCACATCGGCCCGGCTCGCTCGTGCTTCCCGACGGCCCGGTCGAGGATGCTGACCGTGAGATATCGAAGCTGACCAGTGCGCTGAGCGACGTCAGCAGCGCGCTGCAGCGCCAAGCCGACGAGCACGGGGGCGAAGCCGGCGAGATCCTCGGCGCGCAGGCGCTGATGGCCGCCGACCCCGAGCTCGCGCACGCGGCCGAGGAGTTGATCCGCTCCGACGGCGCCCCGGCCGCGCGAGCGGTGATCGAGGCGGGCGAGGGGTATGCCGACGCAATCGCCTCGAGCACCAACGAGTACCTGGCCGCTCGGGCGGCCGACGTCAGGGATGTGTGCCAGCGCGTCGCTCGCCGACTCACCGGGGCGCCCGAGCCCGATCTGGGCGCGATCGAGGTGCCGTCGATCATCCTCGCCGACGACTTGGCCCCCGCCGAGACCGCCCGCCTCGACGCGGGCCGCGTCCTGGGGATCGCCATCCAGCAAGGGAGTCGAACCAGCCATACCGCGATCCTGGCGCGTTCGCTCGGTATCCCGGCGGTCGTCGCCGCCGCCGGCGTGCTCGACGCCGTCGGCCACGGCGAGGTCATCGGCGTCGATGGCGACGCGGGTCTGGTCATCGTCGCACCCGACGAGGATGAGGTGCGCGCGCTTCGCGCGCGCGCGCAGCGCCACCGGGCGCCGGTGGCGGACCAGACACCTGCTGCTGCGCGCGGCCCTGCCGCGACGGCTGACGGCCAGCGCGTGGAGCTCGCCGCCAACGTCGGCGCCGTCGCCGATCTGCGCGCTGCCCTGGACGCTGGCGCGGAAGGGGTCGGGCTGTTCCGCACCGAGCTGGCATACCTGGGCAACCACGACGCGCCCACCGAGGACGAGCAGGCGGCGCTGCTGAGCGAGCTGGTGAAGTCCCTCGACGGACGGCGCCTGGTCGTGCGCACGTTCGACTTCGGCTCCGACAAGCCGGCGCCGTTCCTGGAGCTCGCGGCCGAGCCCAACCCGGCGCTCGGGGTGCGCGGGATCCGGCTGGCGCAGCAGCGTCCGGAGCTCTTGGACGCGCAGCTGCGCGCAGTCGTGCGCGCCGCCGCCGACGGGCCAGTCGCGGTCATGGCGCCCATGGTGGCTGGCGTGGAGGACGCCGAATGGTTCATCGAGCGGGTGGAGAAGGCCGGGGGGCGCAGCGCGGGCATCGAGATCGGGGCGATGATCGAGGTGCCCTCGGCGGTCTTGATGGCCGACGAGCTGTCGCGCCTGCTGGACTTCCTGTCCATCGGCACCAACGACCTGTCGCAGTATCTGTACGCCGCGGACCGCCAGGAGGGCGGCGTGGCGCACTTGCAGGATCCCTTCTCACCGGCGCTGCTGCGTGCCGTCGCGCGGGTCTGCGACGCCGCGGCGACCCACGGGGCGTGGGTGGGCGTGTGCGGTGAGGCCGCCAGCGATCCACTGTGGGCGCTGCTGGCAGTGGGTCTGGGCGTGACGGAGCTGTCGATGGGCGCCCGCGCGCTTCCGCAGGTGCGCAAGGCGCTGGCGGCGCATCGACTGGATCAATGCCGTTGGGCGGCGCAGCGCGCCGTCGCCGCGCCGACGTCTGCCATGGCGCGGTCGGAAGCGGAGGCGCTGGCATGACGCGCTTACTCGACCGCTTCGGCCCTGATCTCGCCCGACTGTCGGGCGCGGCGCTGGGCGAGGCGGTGCTCGCAGCAGAAGGTCGCACCGTCATGGCCGAGGTGATCGCCCCGGCGCCCCCCCTGCTCTCCGGCACCGCGAACGCCGAGCTCATGGCAGCCTTCGGCGCCGACCTCATCTGCATCAACCTCGTTGACCCCGGCGCGGACGGGCCGCTGGTCGGCGGCCTCGAGCAGCTCGACCCCGCACCCGACGGCTTCGCGGGGCTCGCGCGGCTGCTCGGCCGTCCGGTCGGGCTCAATCTCGAGCCAGACCTCGAGTCTGTGCCGGGCCAGTTTCGGGCCACCGCCGATCAGGCCCGCACGGCAGCCTCCAGGGGCGCAGCCTTCGTGATGATCACGGCCAATCCTGGCCGCGAAGCGACGATCTCCGATATGGAGACGGCGGTCGCGACTGTGCGCCAGGCCGCTCCGGACCTGTGGTGCCTTGCCGGCAAGATGCATCAGGCCGGCGCCGAGGAGCCGCTCGGCGCCGACACAGCCGCCAGGCTCGTCGCGGCCGGCGCACAGGGCGTGCTAGTCCCGCTGCCCGGCACCGTCCCCGGGCTCAGCGAGCGCACCGCGGAGGCGATGGTCCGCACAGCGCGAGCGGACGGAGGCGTGGCGGTCGGCACGATCGGCACCTCCCAGGAGGGCGCCGACCCGACGGTCCTTCGTCAGCTGGCCTTAACGGCCAAGCGCATCGGCGTAGACGTGCACCACATCGGCGATGGGGGCTGGACCGGGCTCGCCCCGCCGGAGAACATCTACGCCTACGCGACGACGATTCGCGGCGTGCGGCACACATGGAATCGGATGGCGCGCAACGCGCGCGCCGGTTGGACCGGGATTGACGACAAGGAGAGACCATGAGCTTCCGAGAAACCGCCGAGCAGGTGCTGCAGGGACTGGGCGGAGGAGACAACATCAAGGCGATGGAGCCGTGCATCACGCGGATCCGCGTCGAGCTGCATGACAAGACCAAGCTGGACGAGGCGGTGCTGCGCAAGGCCGGCGCCCACGGCGTCATGAAGATGGGCGGCGCCATCCAGGTCGTCATGGGCACCCAGAGCGACAACATCGAATCCGAGATGCGCAGCATCATGAACGGCCAGTGACCGTCGTCGCCAGCCCGCTGGCCGGCCGGGTCATCGCACTCGACGATGTCGCCGACCCTGTCTTCGCTGGGCGCATCATGGGCGACGGCGTCGCGCTGGCGCCGTCGGACGGCAGGCTCGCCGCCCCGGTGGCGGGACGGATCGAGAAGCTGTTCCCCGGCGGGCACGGCGTCGCGATCGAGACGCCCGACGGTCTCCAGGTCCTTGTGCACCTGGGGCTTGAGACCGTGCAGCTGCACGGCGACGGCTTCACCGTGCACGCCGCAGAGGGCCAGGACGTCCAGGTCGGGGACCTGCTCGTGACCGCCGACCTGGACCGCCTTCACGATCTCGGCGTCGACGTGACCTCGCCGGTGGTGGTGATCTCCGGCCAGTCGCTGACGGTCGTGGGCACGGGCGAGGTGCAGATAGGGGATCCGCTGCTGGAAGTGGCGCTGCAGGAAAGTTGACGCGAGCGTCGATTACTCCTTTACAAAGGTCTAGACCAGCACTAGCGTGACGGCGTGATCCGTCGCTCTCCTAAGGCCAGCGATCCTGCTGCCCGGCTCAAGCACGAGAGGGTCCGCGAGTATCTCGAGGACCTCCTCGACACGCTCGCGCCAGATGCCCCGCTTCCGAGCGAGCGCGAGCTCGCGCAGCACCTCGGCGTCGCGCGGATGACAGTGCGCCAGGCCATGGACCGCATGGTCCGCACGGGGCAGATCTATCGAGTGCAGGGGTCCGGTTCGTTCCGCGCGCGCGACCGTCTGGACCAACCGATGGTGCTGACCTCCTTCAGCGAGGACATGCGCGCGCGCGGCTTCCTGCCCGGAGCGAAGACGATCAACGCGCTGGTCGAGCCCGCGTTCGCCGGTGTGGCCAAGCGCCTGGGGATCCCCGAGGGCTCACCCGTGTGCCGGTTGGAGCGGCTCCGGACCGCCGACGGGGAGCCGATGGCGGTGGAGCGCAGCTTCGTCAACTCCGAGCTCGCGCCCGGCCTGGAGGACATGGAACTGGAGGACCGCTCGCTGTACGCGCTGCTGCGGGAGCGCTACGGGCTGGACCTCCATGTCGCAGAGCAGTCGGTGCAGGCGACGTTGTGCCAGGGGGTGGACGCCCAGCTGTTGGGCGTCGCCGATGGCGCGCCGGCCCTGCAGTTCGAGCGAACGTCGACGGAGGCCCAGGGGCGAGCCGTCGAGCACGTGCGCAGCATCTACCGAGGGGACCGCTACCGGCTGCGGATGACGCTGGCACACCAGTAATCGATTCGGGGCGACCCGAGGGAGGGGACGGGCATATGTGGGCAACACTTCAGAAGGTAGGGCGTTCATTGATGATGCCCATCGCAGTGCTGCCGGCGGCGGCGCTGCTGCTGCGATTGGGCGACTACTTCCAGACGGTGTCGTGGCTGGAGTGGGGCAGTTTCCTGTGGCGTGTGATGTTCGCCGGAGGGCTGGCCGTCTTCGACAACCTCCCGTTGCTGTTCGCGCTCGGTGTGGCGATCGGCTTCACGGAAGGCGCCGGCGCCGCTGCGTTGGCAGCAGGAGTCGGCTATCTGGTGCTCAAGGGGATCAACGGCATCTCGGTCGTCACCCCCGCCGACGAGGCGAACGAAATCGCCGCGACCTTCGTCAACATGGGCGTGCTCGGCGGCATCCTCATGGGTCTCGTGGCGGCGGTGCTGTACGACCGCTACAAGACGGTGCGGCTACCCGACTACCTCGCGTTCTTCGGCGGCCGGCGGTTCGTGCCGATCATCACCGCCTTCGCCGCCGTTCTCATCGGCTTGGCGGCGTCCGTCATCTGGCCGCCGATCGGCAATGCGATCGATGCCGGCGGCAACTGGATCGTCGGCGCCGGCGCCATCGGCCTGCTGGTATATGGCATCGGCAACCGTGCGCTCATCCCGTTCGGGCTGCACCACATC
>DATKBU010000013.1:0-9077 GCA_035513815.1 Egibacteraceae bacterium | reverse complement strand
CGCTGATCGATGCGCGACCCGACGAGCCCGCCGCGGCAACCCGCCACGAGGCAGAGCCGGACGATAGGCTCACTGGCCAACAGAACTAGGGATACGTTGGCCGAGCCGGGGTACGCCGCAGGGACCGAGTAACGACGCCTTGGAGGGTCGATCGTTTGCGATCCAAGCTGCAGAACCGCGTTCAGATCCAGCGGATCACGCCGTCGCTCGACTGCGGGCGCTACGCCGTCAAGGCCATCGTTGACGACGAGGTCGTCGTCGAAGCCGACATCTTTCGCGAGGGCCACGAGAAGCTCGCGGCGTCGCTGCGCTACCGCGGCCCGGGCGACGCGCGCTGGCGCGAGGCGCCGATGCGGCTGTTCGACAACGACCGCTGGCGGGGCGCGTTCACCGCGGACAGGATTGGCCCGTGGCGTTACTCGATCATCGCGTGGACTGACCATTACGCGACGTGGCTGGACGCTCTTGGCAAGAAGCACGCCGCCGGCCGGACCGACCTGACGGGCCAGCTCGAGGAGGGCGCGCGTCTGCTTGCGCGTCGCCGGAAGAAGGTCGCGGGCGCGGGCCGGGCGGTGATCGAGGACGCGGCTGACTGCCTGCGGTCCGACGCCCCGCTCGTTGACAAGATGGCGGCGGCGGGCGATCCGGCGCTGCTTGCGCTGCTGGAGCGCCATCCTGAGCGCCTTGACGCGACGACCAGCCGACCGGAGCTGCCGCTGTGGACCGACCGCGAGGCGGCTCAGTTCAGTGCCTGGTACGAGATGTTTCCCCGTTCGGAGGGCGCGACGGCCCGCCGCAGCGGCACCCTGGCGCATGCGGGCAAGCGACTGCCCGGGATCGCCGAGATGGGCTTCGACGTCGTCTACCTGCCTCCGATCCACCCGATCGGGCGCACGAAACGCAAAGGGGCTAACAACGCGCTAAAGCCCAAATCGCACGACCCGGGTGTGCCGTGGGCCATCGGAGGGCTCGAGGGCGGCCACACCGCCGTCCATCCCGACCTGGGCACGATCGACGATTTCGACGATTTCGTCGCCGAAGCGGAGCGCAACGGCCTGGAGGTGGCGCTGGACTTCGCCATCCAGTGCTCCCCCGACCACCCGTGGGTGACCGAGCACCCGGAATGGTTCCGACACCACGCTGACGGCAGCATCGCCTACGCCGAGAACCCGCCCAAGGAGTACCAGGACATCTACCCGCTGGACTTCGACACCGAAGACCAGGAGGGCCTGTGGAATGAGCTGCACGGCGTCGTCGATTATTGGATCGGCCATGGCGTCAAGATCTTCCGCGTCGACAACCCGCACACCAAGGCGCTGCCGTTCTGGGAATGGCTGATCGACGAGGTCCACCGCAAGCACCCGGACATCGTTTTCCTCGCCGAGGCCTTCACCCGGCCGAAGATGATGCAGACGCTGGCCAAGCTCGGCTTCACCCAGAGCTACACCTACTTCGCCTGGCGGAACACCAAGCAGGAGCTGACCGACTACGTCACTGAGCTGGCCCACGGCGAGATGGCGCTGTACTACCGCCCCAACTTCTGGCCCAACACGCCGGACATCCTGACGGAGTATCTGCAGACCGGAGGGCCGCCGGCGTTCAAGGTTCGCCTGGTCCTGGCGGCGCTGCTGTCGCCGGCCTACGGCGTCTACTCCGGCTACGAGCTATGCGAAAACGTCGCGGTGCGGCAGGGCAGCGAGGAGTACTTGGACTCTGAGAAGTACCAGTACCGCCCGCGCGACTGGGATCGGCCCGACTCCCTGGCCCGCTACATCGCCCGCATCAACTCGATCCGGCGCAGTTATCAAGCGTTCCGCGAGCTTCGCAATGTCTGGTTCCACCAGATCGACAACCCGCAGATGCTGTGCTTCTCCAAGGCCGCCCCAGGGCGCACGGACCCGGTGCTCGTCGTGGCGAACCTCGATCCGCTCAAGCCGCAGGAGGCCACGACGTGGCTGGACCTGTGGCAGCTGGGGCTGGAGGATCACAGCGGGCCGTTTGAGGCGCATGATCTGCTGACCGATACCACCTACATCTGGCACGGCGCCGGCAACTATGTTCGGCTGGACCCGTCCGCAGAGTTGGCGCACGTGCTGCAGCTGCGACCGCTCTAGGAGCAGGAAGGACGTCAGTGGCCCTGCAGAGCGATCCCCTGTGGTTCAAGACCGCGATTTTCTACGAGGTCTTGATCCGCGGCTTCTACGACGCCAACGGCGACGGCACCGGCGACATCAAGGGAATCATCGAGAAGCTCGACTACCTGGAATGGCTGGGGGTCGAGTGCCTCTGGCTCCTGCCGTTCTACCAATCGCCCCTGCGCGACGGCGGCTACGACATCTCTGACTTCATGACGGTCCTGCCCGAGTACGGCACAGTCGGCGACGTCGCCGACCTGCTGGACGCGGCGCACGCCCGAGGCATGCGCGTGATCGCCGACATGGTCATGAACCACACCAGCGACGAGCATGAGTGGTTCCAGGAGGCGCGCAAGCCGGGCTCGGACAAGCGCGACTGGTACGTGTGGAGCGACACCGACGAGCGCTACCCGGACGCCCGGATCATCTTCGTCGACACCGAGCGGTCGAACTGGACCTGGGATCCCGACGCTGAGGCGTACTACTGGCACCGCTTCTTCAGCCACCAGCCCGACCTCAACTACGACAACCCAGAGGTGCAGGACGCGATGCTCGACATCGTGCGCTTCTGGCTGAACCTCGGGTTCGACGGGCTGCGCCTGGACGCGGTGCCGTACCTGTTCGAGCGCGATGGCACCAACTGCGAGAACCTGCCGGAGACCCACGCCTACCTCAGGCGCGTCCGCAAGATGGTGGACGCCGAGTTCGAGGACCGCGTCCTGCTGGCCGAGGCGAACCAGTGGCCCGCCGACGTGGTGGCGTACTTCGGCGACGACGGGGACGAATGCCAGATGGCTTTCAATTTCCCGCTCATGCCCCGAATGTTCATGGGGCTGCGGCGCGAGGAGGCCCGGCCGATCATCGAGATCCTCGAGAACACCCCTGAGATCCCTGACAACTGCCAGTGGGGGATCTTCCTGCGCAACCACGACGAGCTGACCCTGGAGATGGTGACCGACGAAGAGCGCGACTACATGTACAACGAGTACGCGCGCGACCCGCGGATGAAGATGAACGTCGGGATCCGCCGCCGTCTCGCGCCCTTGCTGGACGGGGGTCGACGGACCACCGAGTTGTTTCACGCGCTTCTGTTCAGCCTCCCGGGCAGCCCGGTCATGTACTACGGCGACGAGATCGGGATGGGCGACAACTACTACCTGGGCGACCGGGACGGCGTGCGCACGCCAATGCACTGGAGCACCGACCGCAACGCTGGCTTCTCGCGCGCCGACTTCGCGCAGCTGTACCTGCCGCTGCTCATGGACCCCGTCTACGGCTACCAGGCGGTGAATGTCGAAGCGCAGCAGCGCAATCCCAACTCGCTGCTGCACTGGGTCCGCAATCTGGTGAACATCCGCCAGCAGCACCCCGTGTTGGGCACCGGCACGTTCGAAGCCCTGAGCACATCCAACGCCAAGGTCCTGGCGTTTCTGCGTCAGGACGGCCAGGACACGATCCTGATCGTGGCCAATCTCGCAGCGACGGCACAGCCGGTCGAGCTCGACCTGCAGCGCTTCGACGGCTGGCAGCCGCAGGAGATGCTCGGCGGCACGCCCTTCCCCCCGATCGGTCAGCTGCCGTACCTGCTGACGCTGGCCCCGCATGGGTTCTACTGGTTCCATCTGGCTGGCCCGGAGCATGGCTGACCGACCGCCGCCGCAGACGACCTCGATCGCCGAGGCAGGCGCTCGTGGCGGGGCCGACCTCGCCCGGCTTGTCGCCGAGTGGATGCCGCGGCAGCGATGGTTCGCCGGCAAGGCGCGCGACGTCGCTGACATGCGGATCGATCAGATGTGCGTGATCGCTGACCGCGTGCTGGAGGTCATCGTCGCGGTCGAGTACCCCGATGGCGCCGAGCGCTATCAGGTCCCGCTCGTCGAGGCGCCAGACGACGCGCCGGCGTGGGCGGTGCTGGGCAGCGCGGCAGGGCTGCGCCTGATGGACGCCACGGTCGATGCGGACGCCAGCCGCCTGCTCGCTCGCGCGGCGCTCAGCGAGCGCGCGTGGACTGCCGGGGCGGCAGCGATCACCGGTGCGCCGGTGGCGCCGATCGATGACCGCGCCATGGGCCTCGAGTCGCAGGCGCCGGCGCGCCGCCTGACCGGCGAGCAGTCCAACACCTCCATCGTCTTCGGCGATCAGGCGATCCTGAAGATCTTTCGCCGCCTGGACGAAGGCGAGAATCCTGATATCGAGATCACTCGCGAGCTGACGCTGGCGGGCTTCCCGCACGCTCCGGCGCAGCGAGGCTCTCTGGTCCTTCGCTCGGATGGCGACGTGCAGACGGCTCTGGCGGTGCTCAGCGAGTTCGTCACAGCCGGGCGCGACGGATGGGAGCTGGCCTGCGCCGAGGTCGACTCGCTCGCAGCGGCAGCGCCCCAAACGCAGTTCCTCGCGGAGGTTTCCGCACTCGGCGGCGCCGTCGCGCGCCTGCACACGGCGCTGCGCGATCGCTTCGGGACGCGAGCGGCGGAGCGCAGCGACCTTGAAGGGTGGGCCAAGGAGATGCTGGGTCAGCTCGACGCAGTTTTCGAGACCGCCCAGCGGCGCGCCGCACACGCCGCGGCGGGGGTGCTCGATCGCGCCGATCAGATCCGAGGGCGCCTCACGGACATCGCGACCGCTGAGGATCCGGGGCCGATGACCCGCACACACGGCGATCTGCATCTTGGCCAGACGCTTCTGGCGGGGGGCCGGTGGCAGCTGCTCGACTTCGAGGGGGAGCCGTCGCGCAGCGTTGCCGAGCGCCGCCAGCTGCGCTCCCCCCTGCGCGACGTCGCAGGGATGCTCCGCTCCTTCGACTACGCGTCGGCGGCCGAGCGTCTGTCGGCGGGCGCGGCCCCGCCCTCGCCGGAGGTCATCCGGGCGGCCGAGGGCTGGCGCGACGAGGCTCGTCGCCGGTTCCTCGACGGATATCTCGAGATCGCCGGCGAGGCCGAGATCGTCCCCGCGAGCAGCCACAGCATCCAGGTGCTGCTCGACGCCTTCGAGCTCGACAAGGCCGTGTACGAGCTGGGATACGAACTCGCCAACCGCCCATCGTGGCTGCAGATCCCGATCGGGGGCATTCTGCGTGTGCTGGAGCGCAGCGCGGGTAGGCCAACGACGAAGCCTTGAGCGCCGACGCGCCCAGGGCGACGACAGGAGAGCCAGTGCCAGCACCGAAGCAGCAGCCCCGGAGCAAAGCCAAGTCGTGGCGGGCGGCGGCGGACGAAGTCCAGGCGCTCATCTCAGGCGCGCACCTCGACCCGCATCGCCTCCTGGGAATGCATCCAGTCGAGCGAGGAGCCGTCGTTCGCGCGTATCGCCCCGACGCTGAGCTGGTCGAGGTCGTCCTCGACGGCGCGGCGCCGGCGGGGCGGGTCGTCCCCGCGGAGCGCACCGCGGATGCCGGGTTCTTCGAGGCGCTGCTGGATGAGCCTGCGAAGCCGGCCGAGTACCGACTCCGGGTCACCTATCCCGCGGGGGACGCCTACGAGCTGCACGATCCCTACGCGTTCTGGCCGACCGTCGGCGAGCTGGACCTGCATCTGGCGGGCGAGGGGCGCCACGAGGAGCTGTGGCGGCGGATGGGCGCGCACGTAACCGAGCACGATGGCGTGCGCGGCGTCAGCTTCGCCGTCTGGGCGCCCAACGCCAAGGGAATGCGGGTTCTGGGCGACTTCAACTCCTGGGACGGCCGACTGCATCCGATGCGCCTCCTGGGCGGTTCCGGCGTGTGGGAGCTGTTCATCCCCGACATCGGCGAGGACGCGTTCTACAAGTTCGAAGTCGTCACCGCGGAGGGCCGCCTGATGACGCGCGCCGATCCGTGGGCGTTCGCGACCGAGGCCCCTCCCGGCAACGCCAGCCGCGTGCACCGATCGACGCACGAATGGCAGGACGCCGAGTGGCTCGCCCAGCGTCGCGGTCGCAGCGCAGTCGCCGGGCCCATGTCGGTGTACGAAGTCCATCTGGGATCGTGGCGGCGCACTGAGTCCGATCAGCCGCTGGGCTACCGGGAGCTCGCCCATGAGCTCGCCGACCACGTTTCCCGTCTGGGATTCACCCACGTCGAGCTGCTCCCCGTCGCCGAGCATCCCTTCGGCGGCTCGTGGGGCTATCAGGTGACCGGGTACTTCGCCCCAACGGCGCGCTTCGGCGATCCCGATGACTTCCGCTACTTCGTCGATCACCTGCACTCCCGCGGCATCGGCGTGATCGTCGACTGGGTGCCGGCGCACTTTCCGAAGGATGACTGGGCGCTGGCGCGCTTCGACGGCACGGCGCTGTACGAGCATGTCGACCCGCGCAAGGGCGAGCACCCCGACTGGGGCACGCTGGTGTTCAACCTCGGGCGCAACGAAGTCCGCAACTTCCTGCTGGCCAACGCCCTGTACTGGATTGAGGAGCTGCACGTCGACGGGCTGCGCGTCGATGCGGTGGCGTCCATGCTGTACCTGGATTACTCGCGAAAAGAGGGCGAATGGACGCCCAACGAGTTCGGCGGCAATGAAGACCTCGACGCGATCTCGTTCCTCAAGCAGCTCAACGAGACGGTGTACGCGCGCAATCCGGACGTCATGACGATCGCCGAGGAGTCGACCGCGTGGCCGGGCGTTAGCCGCCCCACCTACCTGGGAGGCCTCGGGTTCGGGTTCAAATGGAACATGGGCTGGATGCACGACACGCTGTCGTACATCTCCCACGAGCCGGTTCACCGCCGCTACCACCACAACGAGCTGACGTTCTCGCTGATGTACGCCTGGAGCGAGAACTTCGTGCTCCCGCTGTCCCACGACGAAGTCGTGCACGGCAAAGCCAGCCTGCTCGAGAAGATGCCCGGAGACCGCTGGCAGCGCTTCGCCAACCTGCGGGCGCTGTACGGCTACATGTGGGCGCATCCCGGCAAGAAGCTGCTGTTCATGGGCGGTGAGTTCGGCCAGTGGCGCGAGTGGAGCGAGCAGCGCTCCCTGGACTGGCACCTGCTCGGCGAGGAGGCCCACGCCGGCCTGGAGACGCTGGTGGGCGACCTGAACGCGCGCTACCGCTCGTTGCCGGCGCTGTGGCAGCGCGACGCCGAGCCTGAGGGCTTCACCTGGATCGACGCCAGCGACGCCGACCAGAACACCCTGTCGTTCGTGCGCTGGGGACACGACGGTCACCCGCCGGTCGTCAGCATCACGAACTTCTCGCCTGTCCCCCGCCACGCAGTCCGCTTCGGCATGCCGGCGCCGGGCGACTATGAGGAAGTGCTGAACACCGACGCGCACGGCTACGGCGGCGCCAATGTCGGCAACCTCGGCAGGGTCACCGCCGAGGAGGTGGGCTGGCATGGGCTGCCCGCCTCGGCCGTGCTGACCCTGCCGCCGCTTGCCACCGTGTGGCTGTCCCCTTCGCCCTGAGAGCGACGGCGACGGGGGTTGCAAGGGAATCGGGTGCCGCAGATGCCAATCGCCCCGGACGCAGCTCATCGCTCAGGGGACGCGCGCGCGCACGGCCCGACGCTTCATCCGGACGGAATGACCGCGTTTCGGGTATGGGCGCCATGGGCCGATCGGATCGAGCTCGTCTTGGCCGACCGGCACGCGGCGATGGCGCGCGAGGACCGGGGCTGGTTCGCGGCGACGCTCGAAGCGCACGCAGGCGATGACTACGGGTTCAGCCTGGACGGTGATCCGCCCCGGCCTGATCCGGCCTCGCGGTGGCAGCCGCTCGGCGTCCACGAGCCCTCGCGCCTGCTCGACCCCGCCGCGCTGCGCGCTTCGGCTGCGCCCCCCTGGCGCCCGCCTCCGCTTGAGCGCGCCGTCTTCTACGAGCTGCACGTGGGGACCTTCACGCCTGAGGGCACCTTGGCCAGCGCCGCCGAGCAGATCGCCGAGCTTGCCGAGCTGGGCGTCACCCACGTCGAGCTGATGCCGATCGCTGCGTTCAGCGGCGATCGCGGCTGGGGCTATGACGGGGTGTGCTGGAGCGCGGTGCACGAGCCCTACGGCGGACCTGAGGGCCTGGTGACCTTCGTGCAGGCGTGCCACCGCGCAGGCGTCGCGGTGATCCTCGACGTCGTCTACAACCACCTGGGCCCCAGCGGCAACTATCTGCCGGAGTTCGGCCCCTACCTGACCGATCGGTACTCGACGCCCTGGGGCGAGGCGATCAACCTCGACGGCCCGGGCAGCGACGAGGTGCGCGGCCTCATCGTGGGCAGCGCGCTGGCGTGGCTGGAGGACTACGGCATCGACGGGCTGCGGCTGGATGCGGTGCACGCCATGTTCGACTACTCCGCCCGGCACATCCTCGCGGAGCTGTCGCAGGCCGTCGACGCGCTCGCGGTCGAACTCGGCCGGCCGCTGGCGCTGATCGCGGAGTCCGACCGCAACGATCCGACGACCATCAGGCCGCGACACGAGCGCGGCCTGGGGGTCCATGCACAGTGGTCAGACGACCTGCACCACGCGATCCACACCGCGGTCACCGGCGAGCACGACGGCTACTACGCCGACTACGCCGGACTGGAGGACGTGGCCGCCGCCTACCGCGACGGATTCGTGTACGCCGGGCGGTACTCCGTCGCTCGCGAGCGGACCGTGGGCGCGCCGCTGACCGATGATGTGGGGGGGCATCGTCTGGTTTCGTCCCTGCAGAACCACGACCAGGTGGGGAACCGGGCGCGCGGGGAGCGGCTGACTTCGCTCGCTCCGCCGGCCCTCGTGCGCGCCTGCGCGGTGCTGCTGTGCGCGGCGCCGCATGCCCCGCTGCTGTTCATGGGAGAGGAATTCGGGGCGCAGACTCCGTTCCTGTACTTCGCCGGCCACATCGAGGACGACCTGGCCGACGCGGTCACCGCCGGGCGCCGCGAGGAGTTCGCAGACTTCTCCTCGTTCACCGCGGAGATCCCCGACCCGCAAGCCGAATCGACGTTTCTGGACAGCCGGCTGGACTGGGGCGAAGCGGCCACGCGAG
>DATKBU010000012.1:0-5698 GCA_035513815.1 Egibacteraceae bacterium | reverse complement strand
CGATAGTGGAAGCCATTGGCATCTCCTCAGAGTGGGACCGTTGGACGGCACGCTAGCCAGCCGCCACTGAGGCGTCAGCCGGGAGTACGGTGATAACCACGCGAGCAGGCCGTGCACAGCAGTGCGAACAGTGGGAACCGGCTCAGGGGCAGCGCGCTACTGACGCACGAGCGGGCGGTACTTGATCCGATGCGGCTGGTCGGCCTCTGCGCCGAGGCGCGCGCGCCGGTCCGCCTCGTAGTCGCTGTAGGAGCCGGAGAACCAGCGCACCTGGCTGTCCCCCTCGAAGGCGAGGATGTGCGTCGCGATCCGGTCTAGGAACCAGCGGTCATGGCTGATGACCACCGCGCAGCCCACAAACCCGAGCAGCGCCTCCTCCAGGGCGCGCAGCGTGTCGACGTCCAAGTCGTTCGTGGGCTCGTCGAGCAGCAGCAGATTGCCTCCGGTGCGCAGGAGCTTGGCCAGATGGATGCGGTTGCGCTCGCCGCCGGAGCAGTCGCCGACCTTCTTCTGCTGGTCAGGGCCTTTGAAGTTGAACGCGGCGACGTAGCCTCTGGAGGCCACCTCCCGCCCTCCGATGTCGAGCGTGTCCCGCCCGTCGGTGATCTCCTCGAACACCGTCTTCGCCGGGTCCAGCGCCTCGCGGCTCTGATCCACATAGGCCAGCTGCACGGTCTCGCCCACCCGCAGCGCGCCGCTGGTGGGAGCCTCCTCGCCCACGATCATGCGGAACAGCGTGGTCTTGCCGGCGCCGTTCGGGCCGATGATCCCCACGATGCCCCCCGGCGGGAGATTGAACGTGAGGTCCTCCACGAGAAGCCGCTCGCCGTAGGCCTTGCGGACACCGTCTGCCTCCACCACGACGTCGCCGAGGCGCTGCCCGTTGGGGATGGTGATCTCTGCCGTTCCCGAGCGCTGCGCAGGGCCCTGGGCCAGCAGGGACTCGTAGGCGGCCAGGCGTGCTTTGGACTTGTCCTGGCGGGCTCGGGGTGACATCCGCACCCATTCCAGCTCGCGCTGCAGGGTCTTCTGGCGCGCCGACTCCTGCTTGGACTCCTGGCGCAGCCGCTCCTGGGACTGCTCGAGCCACGTCGAGTAGTTGCCCTCGAAGGGGATCCCCCTGCCGCTGTCGAGCTCCAGGATCCAGCCGGCGACGTTGTCCAGGAAGTAGCGATCGTGGGTGATCGCCACGACGGTGCCCGGGTACTCGTGCAGGTGGCGCTCCAGCCAGGCGACGCTCTCCGCGTCGAGGTGGTTCGTGGGCTCATCCAGCAGCAGCAGATCGGGGCGCGACAGCAGCAGCCGGCACAGCGCCACGCGGCGGCGCTCGCCGCCGGACAGCGTGGCGACGGCCGCCTCCCCCGGCGGCACGCGCAGCGCGTCCATCGCGATCTCGATGCTGCGGTCAAGGTCCCACGCGCCCGCCGCCTCGATCGCGTCCTGCGTCTGGGCGAACTCGTCGTAGACCTTCGCCATCTCGTCATCGTCGAGCGGCTCGGCCATCTTCGCGGACAGCTCGTTGAAGCGCTCGAGGAGGCGGGCCGAATCGGCGACGCCGTCCATGACGTTGCCGCGCACGTCCTTGGTCTCATCCAGCACCGGCTCCTGCGGCAGATGGCCCACACGGACGCCCGCGGCCGCCCAGGCCTCACCCTCGAACTCGGTGTCCTCGCCGGCCATGATCCGCAGCAGCGAGGACTTGCCGGCGCCGTTCGGCCCGATGACGCCGATCTTGGCCCCTGGCAGGAACGACAGCCAGATGTTCTTGAGGATCTCCTTGTTGGGGGGCACCACCTTGGTGAGCCCTTTCATGACGAAGATGTAGTTCAACCGACCCTCCCACTGGCTTCGCTGATCCAGACCGTAGCGGTCTGGAGGAACCACGGCCACGCCCGAGACCGCACCTCGATGCGATTCATTCCCCGGACTTCGATTGAGCCGCGTTACGCGGACGCGGGGCGGGTAGCAGGTGCAGCCGCGGGTGCGACGGGGGGAGCACCGCCTTCGCGAACGCCGCAAGACAGGCCCCGCGGACAAGACATCCATCAACGACAGGGGAAGCCAATGCTTGATGTTCAACAGGCCGCCGACGCGAGGGGCCACCGGCTGCTCGATCACGACGGCCAGAAGATCGGTTCCATCGAGGAGATCTACCTCGACAGGGACACCGGACAGCCGGAGTGGGCCCTGGTGAACACCGGGCTGTTCGGCATGCAGTCGACGTTCGTCCCGCTCCAGCAGGCGACCAGTGAAGGCGAGGATCTCCGGGTCCCGATCTCAAAGGATCAGGCCAAGGATGCGCCTCGAATAGAGCCGAGCGCAGAGCTCAGCGAGACGGAAGAGGCCGAGCTCTACCGCTACTACGGACTGCAGTACTCCGAGCCGGCCAGCGGCGTCGGGGATCACGAGGAGGCGGGCCGCTCCAGCGGCGAAGAGGCTGCGATGACACGCTCAGAAGAAGAGCTGAACGTCGGGACGCGCCAGCGCGAGACCGGCCGGCTGCGGCTCCGCAAGTACGAGACGGTCGAGCACGTGCAGACGACGGTGCCGGTGCGTCGAGAGAAGGCCAGGGTCGTGCGCGAGCCGATCAGCGGCGAGAGCGCGGACCGGACCACCGACCGCTCGGACTGGGCAGAGGGCGAGCAGGAGGTAGTGCTCCACGAAGAGGAGCCGGTCGTCGAGAAGCGAGCCGTTCCCAAGGAGCGCGTCCGAGTCGACAAGGACGTCGTGACCGAAGAGGAGTCGGTCTCCGAGGAGCTGCGCAAGGAGGAGATCGACCTGGTCGAGGAGGACCAGCGAAAGCGCTAGCCACCGGCCTCACGGGCAGTCGCCGCCCACCGGGGCGGCGGCTCCCCGCCGGCGATCCCGAACCGCCCAGGGTGCCGGCGACAGCGCCACTCGGATCCTGGTGATGGACAACGCGGCGGCCATGCGCGCCACACGCGCTCAGAACTCACGGCGCGTCAGGCTCAGAGTTCACGGCGCGTCAGGTGGAGGCGGGATGGGTAGCCGGAGCAGGCGGTGACAGCGTCCGCGTCCCGATCGCAAAGGATCCAGCCCTGCCGGTGCACCAGTTGACCCACGACGATGACGTCCCGCCGGGCTGGCGAGTCAACCCGGCAGCATGGCCCCAGCGGCTGCCGATCATCGGCTTGGCGGTCATCGGCGCCGGCATCGCGACGTACCTCGCCCTGTACCAGTACGGGGTGGTCTCGACCGTCTGGGAGCCGTTCTTCGGCGAGGGCAGTCGCCGGGTGCTCACCTCGGACCTGTCGTTCGTCCTGCCGGTCTCGGATGCGGCGCTGGGGGCCGTCAGCTACCTCGCGGACGCCGTAACCGGAGCGATCGGCGGCACGCGCCGCTGGCGGACGATGCCCTGGATCGTCGTGGTCTTTGGAATCGCGGTCGGCCCACTGGGCGCCATCAGCATCCTGCTCGTCATCGCCCAGCCGCTGCTGTACGACTCGTTCTGCACCCTCTGCCTCGCCTCCGCCGTGATCTCGCTCGCGATGATCGGCCCCGCCATGGACGAGGTGCTGGCGGCGCTCCAGCACGTGCGTCGGGTGCAGCGTGCGGGCGGCTCGGCGTGGGATGCGTTCTGGGGGCGCGAATCGATCGAGGCCTTCGGGGCGGGCAGGGGGTCGTCGTGACCAAGGGCTGGATCCCGCAGGCGGCCGCCTCGCTGGCGGGCGTCTGGCTGATGGCGGCGCCTGCAGTGCTCGGCCATTCGGGGACCGCGGCTGCCGACAGCGATCGCCTCGTCGGCCCTCTGATCGCCGCCGTCGGCTTCGTCGCCGCCTCGGAAATCACCCGATCGCTGCGCTGGCTGAACCTGCCAGCGGCCGTGTGGCTCATAGTGGCGCCCTGGGTCCTGGGCTTCCCCTTGGCCGCCGCGGTCAGCAACCTGATGGCCGGAGCGGCGCTGCTTGCGCTCACTCCCCTCGGGCCGCCTGATCCCACCCGCTTCGGCGGTGGCTGGAGCAGCCTGTGGGATGAGCAGCGCCTGGCCGGCGGGTATGGCGTTCCGCCGCCGATCGACGAGGATCGTTGATCCGGCGCAGCGCGCCGGCCCATTGACGGCAGCCATGCCGGGTAGGGAGAGGCCATGCTCTTCCAGGATCTGCAGACGCTGGGCCGCATCGTGCTCGTCGCGCTGCTCGGGTACGCGGCGTTCATCGTCGTTCTGCGGGTGAGCGGCAAGCGCACCCTGTCCAAGCTGAATGCCTTCGATCTCGTGGTGACGGTGGCGCTCGGATCGACGCTTGCCACGCTTGCGCTGTCCGCCGACGTGGCCCTCGCGGAGGGAATCACCGTGCTGGTGATGCTGGTCGGGCTGCAGTACCTGATCGCATCGCTGACGGTCCGGTGGCGGCTGGCGGGCAGGCTGGTGAAGTCGAGCCCCACGCTGCTGGTGCGCGACGGTCAGATGATCGACGCGGCGCTTGATACTCAGCGGGTGACTCGCGGCGAGATCCTCCAGGTGCTGCGCCGCAGCGGTCTGGGGTCGGTCGCCGAGGCGGCCGCGGTCGTGCTCGAGACCGATGGAAGCCTGAGTGTCATCGCCAGTACCGATCAAGGGGATCGGTCAACCCTGTCCGACGTCGATGGCTGGGCGCCTCAGCCGCATGCGGATCAGAGCTAGCGGGGGTCCCACAAGGCCGGTACTGGGTCAATGCGCCAGCGACACCTCGCGCGCGCCGGGGGTTCGGGTCGGCTGCAGGCCTCGCCGGCGGCAGGCCAGCGCGAAGCGGTGGGCGTCTCGCACTGCGCAGCAGCGACCGTCGTTGTTGAAGTAGGCGTAGACATCGGCGTCTAGTTCGAACAGCCCGGCGATCGTCGCCGCGCGAGCCTCCAGGGCCGTCCGGCCGTAGCACGGATGCGGGGCGGCGGCGCCGGCGTGAAAGCGAACATAGCCCCAGTCCGCGGTCCGCCACTGGGGGGTGATCCAGGCCGAGCCGCGGTCCGCAAGGCACAGCGCTGCCCCGTGGTCGGCCAGGAGACGGCGGGTGTCGTCGACGAACCATGAGGCGTGCCGCAGTTCGACGGCGACCCGGATATGCGTGGGGAACTTGCCCAGCGCGCGCGAAAGGCGCTCGAGGTCGATCTCGAAATCGGGCGGCAGCTGCACGAGGACCGGCCCGAGCTTCTTGCCGAGCCCTCCAGCCCGATCGAGCAAGCGCGCGATCGGCTGCGCGGCATCCCTCAGCCGTCTGATGTGCGACAGGTAGCGGCTGGCCTTCACAGTGACGACGAAATCGGCGGGCGTCGCCTGCGCCCAGCCGGCGAACGTCTCCCGCTCGGGCAGGCGGTAGAAGGTGCTGTTGACCTCGACCGTCTCGAACCGCTCCGCATAATGCGGCAGCCATTCGCGCTGGGCGAGATCCTCCGGGAAGAACGCGCCGCGCCAGTCGCGGTACTGCCAGCCTGAGGTTCCTATCCAGATCAAGACCGCCCCCAGCGTCATCGCGCGCCGGCCGACGTACCCCGCTCATGCGCGAATCACCCGGACGGGCGCGACAGGACGACCCGTAGAACGCTGGGCGCGCGGACCCCGCAGGCTCGCGCGCTCTTAGATGCGAAATAGCTCCAGCGGACTCAGCAGGGCTGCGACGAGCGCGATCGCCATGGCGGTGCCTGCGGAGCGCCGTGATTCGTGCAGCGAGCCGATCACCAGCCCGATGCCGGCGGAGAGCGCGCC
>DATKBU010000011.1:0-6110 GCA_035513815.1 Egibacteraceae bacterium | reverse complement strand
ACGCCGGTGGGCGCGTCCTGATCGATCTCCTTCACCAGGCCGATGACCTCGCCGAAGAGGTCGATCGCCACCGACCCCGCGTCCCCGAAGTAGGCCATGCGCGGGAACGCGGCCAGCGGATCGATCACCACGTCAGGGGCGGTCTGCTCGACGATGCCGCGCGTCAGCCCCGTGCGGGCGCCGACTTTCCAGACCTCGGCGGCGAGGACCGCCGCCCCGGTGCCGGAGATGATCCCGCTCTGCTCGACGGTGTCGTCGGCGCGGCGGATCTTGCGGATCTTGGGGATGAACGCGACGCCGTCGTTGAGGGTGGCGATCGCGCAGTCCAGCGTCTCGTCGCCTCCCGCCACCACCCCGATCGAGTTGCAGGTGCAGCAGCAGGAGCGCGTGTACTTCGGCTGGCCGACCTCCGAGCCGACGACGGCGCTGCCCGCCATCAGCACATGGTGGTTGCTGAGGAACACGGTCTTGCTGTCGGAGTTGCGCCGCGCGAAGCAGCCCAGCGTCCCGGTGCCCCCCGAGTCCCGGCTGCCGATCCGGATCCCCCCGACCTTCGTCGGGTAGTTCTTCCAGTCGTCCTCATCGTCGAAGCCGGTCGCCGGCAGACGGTCGTAGCGCTTGATCACGTCGGTGGGGAACCCGCGGATCTCGGCGGGGATGACCTGCTCGGGCGGCAACTCCGAGATCGGCAGCTTCTCCTCGACGTACACCCGGAACGCGACCACGTCGGTCAGCTCGCCGCCGCGCCGCTTCAGGCCGATGCCCACCTCGACGACGCCGGGGATCTGCCGCAGCTCGCGATCGACCTCGTCGAAGACCTCGCGCGCCTGCCGCTCCAGCTGCATGAGCCGCTCGGTGTCTGCCATCGCTCACCCCCGCGGTCCAGCGCGTCAGGGGCGCTCAGCCGTCCGTGCGGGCGGCATCGCCGTGGCTGATCGCCGCGGCGGGAGGAGGTGGAGGGCACCGCCACCGGGGGAGGATCCCCGATGGCCGCCTCTCGGCCTGCCCCAAGCATCCGTGCGCATAGTCCTGTCAGAGACGTGCCGAATTGTCAAGAGTAAGTTCGGCGGAACGTGGTCGGATCCCTACGCAGGGGCGTCCAAGTTGGTCTCAGGGTGCCCGTGTCTACCGGCGGTCCAGCCGGCGCTCACGATGGGGGCGCGACCGGGCTTCTCCCATTGGTATCACTCTGGTACCATGTCGACATGGCGCTGACCGTGCGGACCGACGAGGAGCTGGAGCGCGCGCTTGGCGCGCTCGCGCGGAGCGAAGGCCTGTCCCGGCAGGAGGTCATCCGGCGCGCGGTCCTTGAGCGCTACGAGCGTGCCGGCCATGCGCGGCGCGTGAACGAGAGCGCCGACCGGATGCTCGAGCGCTGGGGCGACGTGCTCGACCGTCTCGGATCCGTGTGAGCCAGGTCGCGTATCTGGACCTTGAGGATCTCCTGGGGCTGACTCGCCGGCTCGGCGTCGGCCCGGTCAGGGATGTCGGCTTGCTCGACGCCGCGGCGGCGCGCCCTCGCTCCACCGCCTTCGGCGCGGATGCGTATTCGACCATCGAACTCAAGGCTGCGGCGCTGCTCCATTCGCTGGTGCGCAACCACGCGCTGGTCGACGGGAACAAGCGCCTCGCCTGGCTCGCAACGGCGGTGTTTCTCGACCTCAACGGCCACACTGCGCTGCTCACCGACGACGACGCGTTCGAGGTGGTGATGAAGGCGGCAGCAGGTGAGCTAGGCCTGGAGGAGATCGCTCGCCGACTGGGCGGCTAGGAATGCCGAGACTCTGGAGCACAGCGAGTTCCGCAGTCGGTTGCACTCGCCCGCCCCTGCATCTGCACGCTCTGGCAGCGGCGCAGGGTGCTACAGCTCCAGCGCCGCGAGGGCGGCGTTGACAATCGCGCCCGGAACGAGGTCGTGCGCCTCGTACAGATCCGCCACCGTCCCCGATTGGCCGAACGCGTCGACGCCGAGGGCCACCGCCGGCGCGCCCAGGGCTGAGCCGAGCCAGGCCATCGCGTGGGAGGCGGCGTCGTGGACGGTGACCATGGGGACTCGCCTGGCGAATGCGGCGCCCAGCGACCCCGGCGCCGCGGGCGCCTCTGCCGCGCGCACGCTGCGCCGCAGGCTGTCCTGCCATGACACGTAGAGGCGGTTGAGCGATGTGACGTCGATCACATGCGCCGCGACGCCCTCGCCGGCCAGCTGGCGGGCTGCCTCGAGCGCCTCCGGCAGGACCGCACCGGAGGCGGCGATCTGCACGACCGGCGCGCCCTGCGCGGCCAGCTCGCCCGCGTCGTGCAGCCGGTACGCCCCCGCGAGCACTTGGCGGCGCAGCACCGTGTCGCCCAGCCGTCGCCGCGCGGCCTCGAAAGGGGCCTGGTCCAGCGGACGAGTGGACAGCCGGAAGTAGAACGCCCCACCGTCGCGCGGGCGCAGGTCCGAAGCGATGCGCCCCACGGCGTCGCACAGCAGCCAGTCGAGCGCCACGGCGTAGGCGGGCTCGATGAACGTGACGCCGGGGAGCTCCAGGCCGACAGACGCGGTGATCGTGGACTGGTGGGCACCTCCCTCTGGCGCCAGCGTGACGCCCGACGGGGTGCCGGCGACGATGAACCGCGAGCCCGAGTACACGCTGTAGATGAACGCGTCCAGCCCGCGCAGCACGAACGGGTCGTACACCGTGCCGACGGGCAGCAGGGGCTGCTCGGACAAGTCCCAGGACAACCCGAGCTGGCCAAGCAGCAGGAACAGGTTCATCTCGCTGATGCCCAGCTCGATGTGCTGTCCGTTTGGCCCCTCCGCCCAGCGCAGCGCCGCGTCTTCGCTCCACGAGCGCCGCTCGTCGGGGGCGAAGACGCCCATGCGGTTGATGAAGCCGGCCAGGTTCGTGGACGTCGCGACGTCAGGCGCGGTCGTCACCAGGTGCGGGCCGATCTGCTCGTCGCGGGACAGGTTGACGAGCACACGTCCGAACACCTGTTGAGTCGAGATGGGCTTGCCGCCGCGCACGCCGGAGGCCTCCGGCACGGCCACGCCGAGCGGATGCTCAGAGCGGTCCCGGGCCAGGTGCTGGCCGCGCATCGCCGCCAGTTCCCCGGCCGGCGTTGAAGGGTCCAGGCGATCCCATTCGCTCTGAGGGCTGAGACCGAGCCCTGACCGCAGCGCCTCGATCTGCTCGGCAGTCAACAGCGCCGAGTGGTTGCGCGGGTTGCCGGCGATCGGCAGCCCCCAGCCCTTGACCGTGTAGGCGAACACGACGCTGGGCCGGTCGGTGACGGCGTCGCAGGCGGCGTAGGCCTCCAGCAGCGAGGCAAGGTCGTGGCCGCCGAGATCGGTGACCAGCGGCGCGAGCTCATCGTCCGCGATGGAATCGCAGAAGGCGACGACCTCGCCCGGCGCGCCGTCGAGGAACCGCTTGCGCAGCTCGTCGCCGTCCAGGCCGAACAGCGACTGATAGTGCTCGTTGGGCATCGCGTCGATCCAGGCGCGCAGCGCTTCGCCGCCGGGCTGCGCGAACGCGGTGCGCAGCCGCCGGCCGTACTTGGCTTCCACGACGTGCCAGCCGCCGGCGGCGAACTGCTGGGACCACTGCGCGATGCGCACGCCGGGCACCACTCGGTCCAGCGACTGGCGGTTGAAGTCGACGAGCCACATGACCTCGCCCAGGCCGGCGGTGGCCGGGTCGGCGATCGCCTCCCAGATGTTGCCCTCGTCGAGCTCGGCGTCGCCGAGGATGGCGATGAACCGAGACCGCGGCCGGGGGCCGAAGTGCGCGTCGACGTAGCGGCGCGTCGCTGCAGCGAACAGCGGCGCCGCGGCGCCCAGGCCCACCGAGCCCGTCGAGAAGTCGACGCGGTCGGGATCCTTCGTGCGGCTCGGATAGGCCTGCAGCCCGCCGAAGGCGCGCAGCGTCGTCAGATAGGACCGGTCGAGGTGGCCGAGCAGGTAGCTGATCGCATGCAGCGCCGGCGAGGCGTGGGGCTTGACGCTGACCCGGTCGGCGGCGTCCAGATGCGCGAACCACAGCGCCGTCATCACGCTGACCAGGCTGGCGCTGGACGCCTGATGTCCGCCGACCTTCACGCCGTCGCCGGTGTCGCGCTCGCGGTTGGCGGCGTCGACCATGCGCACCGCGAGCCACAGCACCCGCTGCTCTATCTCGGCGAGGGCTTCCAGATCGATCGCGGGCGGGCCCGGAACTGAGTCTCCGCCATTGATGCTCATGCGGCCTCCTGACGCGCCGTTGCGCCGGTCAGCTGAACAGGGCGCTGTAGGCGTTCAGCGCCGGCTGTCCTCCGAGATGAGCGTAGAGCACCGTCGAGTCCCGAGGGATCTCGCCGCTCACGACCAGGTCGATAAGGCCCGCCATGGACTTTCCCTCGTACACCGGGTCAGTGATCATCCCCTCGGTGCGGGCGGCTAGGCGCATCCCGTCCAGCGTCTGCTCGTCGGGGATGCCGTACGTGCCTGCGTGGTAACGGTCGTCCAGGATGATCTCGTCGTCGGCGATCTCCCGGTCGAGCCCGAGCAGCTCGGCGGTGGCCCGTGCAATCCGCGCGACCTGCTCGCGGGTCTCGATCGGTTTGGCCGACCCGTCGATGCCGATGACCCGCCGTGGCCGGTCCTGCGCGCCGAAACCGGCGACCATGCCCGCTTGGGTGCTGCCGGTCACCGAGCACACGATGATCGTGTCGAAGAACACGCCGAGGTCGCGCTCCTGCTGGGCGACCTCGCCTGCCCAGGAGGCGAAGCCGAGCCCGCCGAGACGGTGATCGGAAGCGCCGGCCGGGATGGCGTACGGCCTGCCGCCGGCCTCGGAGATCTCGCGGATCGCCTGATCCCAGCTCTCCTTGAACCCGATGCCGAACTCGGCCTTGACCAGCCGCACGTCCGCGCCGAGCAGTCGGCTGAGCAGGATGTTGCCGACCTTGTCGTTGACCGCGTCGGGCCAGTCGACCCAGCTCTCCTGGATCAGCACGCAGGCCAGGCCGGCGCGCGCCGCCGCCCCGGCGACCTGCCGGGTGTGGTTGGACTGGACCCCGCCGATGGACACCAGCGTGTCGCAGCCCTGCGCGAGCGCGTCGGCCACGAGGTACTCGAGCTTGCGCGTCTTGTTGCCGCCGAAGGCGACCGGCGAGTTGCAGTCCTCGCGCTTGGCCCAGATCTCCGCGCCGCCGAGATGCGCGCCCAGCCGGTCGAGCCGGTGGACGGGGGACGGGCCGAACAGCAGCGGGAAGCGGTCAAAGGAGTCGAGCTTCATCACAGGCCTCCGTGTGTCAGCGGGCCGCCGCCGACGAGCCGCCGGCACTTCCGGGGGCGTCCGGCTCGTCGAGAAGGTCCTCAAGGGCTGACCAGATCTCATGGGTGACCGCCACCGCCCCCTCGACGTCGCCCGCGGCGCAGGCGTCGATGAGCCGCTCGTGCCGGCGGACCGATCCCTCGCCGGGCAGCGGCGTGAACCGCTGGCGCTCCAGTCGGCGGATCAGGTGTGTGTAGCGCTCGATGGTGGCCGCCGCCGCCCGGTTGCCGGCCGCCTCGACGAGCACGCCGTGGAATGCGTCGTCGGCGGCCAGCGCGCCTTCAACGCTCCCCTCGCGCACCGCTGCGGCAAAGCGCTCGTTCACGCGCCGCATCTCGTCAATCTGACCAGGGACGAGGCGGCGAGCGCCCTCGCGCACGGCCAGCTCATGCATGGCGCGGACAACAGCCAGCGCGTCGCGCGCATCCCGCAGCACTAGATTTGTCACACGCGTGTAGCTCTGCGGCTTCGACTCGACCAGACCCTCGTCTCTCAGCCGCGCCAGCGCCTGCCGCACCGGCCCGCGGGACAAGCCCAGACGCTCAGCCAGCTCGCTGTCGCGGATGACGGTGCCGGGCGCTAGCTCCCCGTCGACGATCGCGTCCCGGATCGAGGCGTAGGCCCGGTCCCGAAGGAGGGGTCTAGGGACCAGCTCGAGCGTCACCGCTAGAATCTAACATTTCAGTTGCGCTGAGTCAATCCGCCAGCGCACTGCCCCGCGTCGCCTCTAGGGCCTGGTAGCGGGGCCTGAGCCTCCGGCGCAGGGCTCCACGACGAGTCTGACGCGCATGGCGGTCGCCCTGAAGGCTC
>DATKBU010000010.1:0-5530 GCA_035513815.1 Egibacteraceae bacterium | reverse complement strand
CGCCCTGCCCGCCTCACTTCTGATCGGGCTGCTGCGGCACAGCGAGCAGGCCGAGCGGGTCGCCGCGGTGGAGGCCTCAAGGGCCCGGCTGGTCGAGGCCGCGACCACCGAGCGGCGCAGGATCGAGCGGGACCTCCACGACGGGGCGCAGCAGCAGCTGATCGGCCTGCTCGCCCGGGTCGAGGTGGCTCGCGAGCGCGTCGAAGCCGTCGACCCTGAGGCTGCCCGCGAGCTGGAGCAGATCCGGGAGGGCATCCGCGGTGCCCACCAGGAGTTGCGCGAGCTGGCCCGGGGCATCTACCCGCCGGCGCTCACCGACCACGGGCTGGCCGAGGCGGTGCGCTCCGCGATGGCCCGGATGCCCGGCTCCCCCACCCTGGTGGTCGCCCCCGAAGTGGAGTTGACGCGCTACGGGCTCGGCGTAGAGTCCTCGGTGTACCTGTTCGTTCTCGAGTGCCTCACCAATGCCATGAAGCACACCGACGACGACGCGGTGCGGGTCGAGCTGGCGGCCCGGCCCGACGGCTTGGTCGCCACCGTCACCGACCGCGGCTCCGGCCTGCCCGCCGAGGCAGCTTCGGGGGCAGGCCTGACCGGGCTACGTGACAGGCTGGCCGCCGTGGGCGGACGGCTCGAGGTGGACAGCGGCGCGGGCGGCACCCGGCTCAGCGGATTCGTGCCGGTGGTGCAGCGTGGCTGACCTCGATGACGGGTCGCCGAGGTCCCGGCTGAGGGTGGTCGTGGCGGAGGACGACCTGCTCACCCGCGAGGGCGTGTGCCGGCTGCTGGAGAGCAGCGGCCAGGTAGAGGTGGTTGCGGCGGTCGGGGACGCGGAGGCGCTCCACGCCGCCGTGGCCGAGCACCGCCCCTCCGTCGTGCTCACCGACATCCGGGTGCCGCCCGGATATCACACCGAGGGCATCGCCGCTGCCAAGCAGATCCGGAGGGAGTTCGCCGGGACCGGGGTGGTGGTGCTCTCCCAGCACGCCGATGCCGCCTACGTGGTCGACCTGCTCGACGAAGGCGCCGAGGGGCTCGGGTACCTGCTCAAGGAGCGGGTCGCCGACCGAGCCCAGCTGGTGCACGCCCTGCGAGAGACCAGCCGGGGCGGATCGGTCGTGGACCCGGTGCTCGTGGACACGCTGGTGCGACGCCGGCGCCTCACCGCCGAGTCCGGGCTGGAGTCGCTCACCCCGCGGGAGCTCGACGTGCTGCGGCACATGGCGGCCGGGCTCTCCAACGCCGCGATCGCCCGATCGCTGTCGTTGTCGGAGTCGTCAGTGGAGAAAGCCAGCAACATGCTGTTCGCCAAGCTCGGCCTGACCGGCGAGCCATCGGTGCACCGGAGAGTCACGGCGGTGGTGACCTACCTGCGCGCGGTATGCCACGCTGATTCGTCTGCACCGGTTCACCGCTCTACCGCGGACTGACCACAGATGAATGCGGGATGGTGAGTCAGCCCGGCAGGCGTACTCGCACATGGGGTGATCACCCGACGCTGCGCATGGTTAGCCGCTGGGCCGCAGCCCGGCGTCCCGCGCGCGGATGATGGCCTCGGCGCGCGTCGCGACCTGCAGCTTGTTGAAGATGTTCGAAACGTGGTTGCGCACCGTCTTGGGTGACAACGACAACTGCGCGGCGATCTCGGGATTGGTTCGGTGCTCAGCGAGCATCCGCAAGATGTCGGCCTCGCGTCCAGTCAACTCCGGAAACGCATCGGCGTAGCCCTGGGGCTGGGCGCTTGAGAAGAACTGCACCAGGCGACGCGCGATGCCCGGCCCGAAGATCGCCTCACCGTTGGCGACCCCGCGGATCGCGCGGAAGATCTCGGCCTTGAGCGCCCCCTTGAGAAGATAGCCACGCGCTCCCGCCTGCATCGCTTCGAAGACGGAGTCGTCGTCTTCGAGCATGGTCAGCATCAGCACACCGATGTGCGGGCTGACACGAAGGATGCGGCGGGTCGCCTCCAGCCCGTTCAGTCCCGGCATCGAGATGTCCATCAGGATGATGTCGGGCTGCAGGCGCTCTGCCAGCGAGATGACCTCCTCGCCGGTGGCGGCTTCGCCTGCCAGCTCCATGTCATCTGAGGCCGTGAGCAAGGCTCGCAGGCCCTGGCGGAACTGTGCGTTGTCGTCGGCGACGAGGACCCGCACCGCCTCCATCAGCCCGAGACCTCAATAGGCGACGTGCGCGGCAGCGACACGCGCACCCGTGTGCCCGCCCCCGGCTCGCCCGTCACCGCACAGGAGCCCCCAAGCTCGGCTGCGCGTTCACGCATCGACCGCAAGCCAACGCCTTCGGCGACGCCTCCTGCGATGCCGACACCGTCGTCGACCACATCGACAACGACGGCGCCCCCTTCGGCCGAGAACGTGACGTCACACGAAGTCGCACCGGCATGGCGCAGGACGTTCGCGACCGCCTCCTGGACGATGCGATAGATCGCGACGTCTGCCGCTGCGGACAGCGGCGGCATTCGGTCGGGCAGGTGGAGGTTGAGCTCGAGCCCGCCGGATCCCGCCCGTGCGAGAAAGCTGCGCAGTGCGTCGACCATGCCGAGATCGTCCAGAGCCGGCGGCCGCAGGTCATAGACCAGTTGGCGGATGTCGGCCGTCGAGGCCTGCAGTTGCGACACGAGATCGGACAGGATCTTCGTCGCCATGGCCGGGTCTTCGGCGACGAGCTCACATGCCGTCTCAGCCTGCAGCGTCATGCTGGCAAGGGCGGGGCCCAAGCCGTCATGGAGGTCGCGGCGCAGCCTGCGCCGCTCCTCCTCGCGCGCCGTCACAAGCCGCTCGCGGGAGGACACCAGCTGCTTGGTCAGCTCAACGGCGTGGACCGCCGCCGCGGCTTGGCGCGCCAGGTCGTCGAGCAGTGCTCGGTCAGACGGGTTGAACGTCTCGTCGCGAGAGCGTGGGGCGACCCGCAGTTCGCCAACCGGCTCGTGCCGGTGCACCAGTGGCAGGCGCACGGCGTCGTCGACCTCGGTGCCTGTGGCGACCGCGACGTCGACGTCGTCTCCGCGGTGCACGGCGATGGCGACATAGGGCGACTTCAAGGCGGTAGCGACGGTGTCGACGATCGTGTGCAGTACAGCGTGCGGGGCGATGGTCGCCTCCAGGCGCTGTCCCAAGTCCGACAGGACCCGGTAGGGCTCGTCACGATGTCCGTACAGCAGCCGGTTGACGCCCCGCTGGATGCGGTCGCGCAGGGGAGCGAAGGCCACCGCGACGAGCGCGGCCGCGAGCAGCGAACCGCTCGCATTGCCGGGTGCGCCGATTGAGCGGCCGAGTGCAGTGGCGACGCCGACGTACAGCACCAGCAAGACCGCGGTCACGCCGCCGTATACCAGTGCCCGGTTGACGACGATGTCCAAACCCCACAGTCGCCGCCGCAGTAGCGCGACCGCGAGGGCCAATGGAACCAGCGCAAACGCCGCCGAAATGGCGGCGACGCTTGCCATGTCGTGAATGGCCGCGCCGACCCCCGGGCGTGCCACCGCCGGTATGCCCTCCATGAGCGGGAAGGCCAGTTGCGTTACGACCGCCACCGCCATGGCGACGGTGACCCACCGCGCCTGCTCGCGCTGCTGTGGCGTCGAGATCCGCCGGTAGCGGTGGATCTGCACGGCGATGCCGGTCGCCAGTCCGAGCAGCAGGGCAAAGAACTGCGCCTCGGTGACGGGCTCGGCGATGGACCCGCGCGCCGTCGCCAGGCCCACCACGGCCACGGCGACCACCGCCCATGACCACCGCGGTCGGAAGCGGCCATCGGGAAACGTGAACAGGAACAGCACCAGGCAGGCGAGAAGGATCTGGAAGGCGGCCCGGGCCCACGGCTCCAGGGCGGGCCGCTGCCATACCAGCGCTTCCATGTTCGGCGCATTGGCCGTGCCGAGAGCGACGAGGAACAGCGCTACGAACCACCCGACCGTTTCGCCGGGCCGGCGCCAGACGATCAAAGTGGCGACACCGACGCACACGGTCGCGAAGACCAGCAACGTGACGCTCCACCATGTCGCGTACCAGTTGACCGGGATGCCGAGTTGGTCGAGTCCCGCCCGGACCGCTGGGAGCGGTGTCTGCTTGCGGGCGTACACCGCCGGGACCGACAGCGCGAAGAGCACCAGCAGCGGCAGCGTCACCGCAAGCCACACCGTGGCGAGCCAAGCCATCCGGCTGCCCCGCATCACGCCCGCCCCACAGGTGCCACGATGACCGGAGGATACCGCTGGAAGGGAGGCCCCGCACGGTCAGGCGGCGCGTTCAACGACGACTCAGTCGGTCGCGGTTGCGAGTTGCGAACGTGGTTGCGCAGGGGCTGGGTCAGCGACCGCCTGGATGCATAGCGCCTGGCCGGCCACCGCCCAGCCGGAGAACAGGACCCAGTACAGCGACGAGATCGGGAGCATGCCGCCGACCCAGTTCGACGCGTCGGGTCCGACCTGTCCGCCGGTCACGGCACCAATGCCCAGCATGAATACCACGAACGTCACGACCGAGGCGATCTGCAGCCACCCGGCGATCTTCGGAAACACGCCGGCGCGCAAGGTCACCACCCCCATCAACGGGAAGGCCAGCAGCAGCCCGCCGGCGACTGGCCCGAGGGCGCCCGCGCCATGAGCCAGCGCGCCCCCCTCGCCCACCAGTGCATCGGCGCCGCGCTGCGTCGCGATGATCGGCATGGCAGCTGCTTCGTACAGCGTCAGGTAGAGGTGGTACGCCGTGGCGGCCATTGTCCCGACGAACGCGGCGAGCCCGAGCTTTCCCGCCCGGTGCGCCTGGGTGACGTAGAACGCGGGCAGCCCGAGCATGGCCAGAACCCAGGAGACGAACAGGATCAGGTGCGCAGCGCCATAGCTTGCCTGGACGACATGGCGGAGTTCCTCGCCGGGCGGATGCAGCAGGAATCCGGCGACCTGCAGCGGCAGTGCCGCGATCAACGCGATGCCGCCGAGGCGGCGCAGTTGCCGGGCGGACATCCCGGAGCGGTTTCGAGTGGTTGATGTGGTCATGGCAGTGCGCTCCCATCGTCGGCGGATATGTGTAGCCTCAGCGTGCGGACGGATGAGTCCCGTTGTCATGGGACAGCCAGCCCGATAGACCGGGAGCTTTGTCAGCACGCGATCCACCGTGCGCCGGATGGTTGCCTTCGGCTGGTCCGTCGGCACTTCCGCCGACCGAGTGCCCTGGCAAGCGTCGCCCGTCTGGCTGGTGGGACGATCGGGATGACGGGCGCTGACCCTGCGTCGACACGTTGGCCGGTGCCGGGGCAGGTCAGGGCGCGGCGGCCTCGCCAGGGCGGACGAGCCCGGACTCGTAGGCGCGGATCACCGCGTGGACGCGGTCGCGCACACCGAGCTTGGCCAGGACGTGGCTCACGTGGGTCTTGGCCGTGGCGTCGCTCACGACGAGGTCCCGGGCGATCTCGGCGTTGGAGCGGCCGCGGGCGAGCAGGCGCAGCACCTCGACCTCGCGGGCGCTCAGCCCGGGCAGATTCGGCGGCTCGGCGGGGTGAGGCAGGCGGGCGA
>DATKBU010000009.1:0-6710 GCA_035513815.1 Egibacteraceae bacterium | reverse complement strand
GCCCGGAGAGGCCGGCATGAGCTCATCGGCGAAGACCTCGAACCAGGGATCGCCGCCCACATCCCCGATCCGAGTGATGTAGCCGGTGGTCAGGACCTCGGCGCCGCCCGGCAGCGGCGTGACGTGCCAGCCATCGGTCATCGGCAGGCGGTCATGAGTCTCGGGCGTCAGCTCCTGGCTTGGACGCAGCCGGTGGATCGCGCCGCCCGCCGGCTCGCAGCACTCGCTGATCAGGTACCAGGACGCGTCCCCGGTCCGCCACACGCCGCCGATCACGTTTGTGGCCGCCTCGACCTCGGCGCGCTCGACCGCAGCCCGATCGTCCATCTGCCCGAGGCTTCGCAGCACCGCCGCACTGGCGGTGTCGACCTCGACCGCCTCGAAGTCGTCGGTCACCGCGAGGAACGTGGCGGGGCGCCCGTCGTCGAGGGTGTCGGCGGCCGTGCTCTCGGGCGCCGGCGTGGCGTCGCCAGTCGGTGTCGCGGTGGCCGGCGCATTCGGGGTCGGCGCCGGGTCCGAGGGCTGGCCGGGTGAGGCGCTCGCCGTGCCGCTCGGCGACAGCTCGCCCGGCGCTGGCCGGACCTGCGGATCCCCTTGAGCGCCGCAGGACGCCAGCGTGAGGAGCAACGCGAGCGCGGTGAGCGATCGTCGCGCCATGACTGCCTCCCGTCGGCGGCGGCGTGAAGGGACCTGAGGCCGGTCTTCCCGGCCTATCCGGGCAGACGCATCGACGGCGACGTTGGTTCCGGCTGTCTCGTCGCAGGGTCCCATGGAGGCGCTCAGGTCGTGTGCGGCTCGTCCTGTTCGCTGGTGTCGCCGCGGACGGCGCTGTGGGCAGCCGGTATCTGGCCGAGCCGGCCGGCCTGATAGTCCTCGAGCGCCTCGATGATCTGCGCCTTGGTGTTCATCACGAACGGCCCGTATGCCACCACCGGCTCGCGGATGGGCTGACCGCCGAGGATGAGCACGTCCATGGCGGGGCTGCGCGACTCCTGCGCCTCATCGGCGGCGACTGTGATGACATCGCCGGCGCCGAAGACGGCCAGCTGGCCCGTGTGGACACTTCGGCGCTCCTCGCCGACGCTGCCGCTGCCGGCCAGGGTGTAGACCAGCGCGTTGAAGTCCGCGCGCCACGGCAGCGCCAGCTGCGCGCTGGGGCTCAGCGTCGCGTGGACGATTGCGATGGGCGTGTGGGTGACGCCCGGCCCGGAGTGTCCCGCGACCTCGCCGGCGATGACGCGCAGCAGCGCTGCGCCGTCGCTGGAGGCCAGCAGCGCCACTTTGCTCGCTCGGATGTCCTGGTAGCGCGGCGCCGCGAACTTCAGCGCGCTCGGCAGGTTCACCCACAGCTGGAAGCCGTGGAACAGCCCGCCGCTGGCGACCAGATGCTCAGGCGGGGTCTCGATGTGCAGGATCCCGGCGCCGGCGGTCATCCACTGGGTGTCGCCGTTGGTGATCAGGCCGCCGCCCCCGTTGGAGTCGGAGTGCGCGAACTCGCCGTCGATCATGTAGGTGACGGTCTCGAACCCGCGGTGCGGGTGCCAGGCCGTCCCCTTCGGCTCGCCGGGCGCGTACTCGACCTCGCCCATCTGGTCCATGTGGATGAACGGGTCGATCACGCGCAGGTCGACGCCCGCGAACGCCCGACGCACTGGGAAGCCCTCGCCCTCGAAGCCGGTCGGAGCCGTGGTGACCGAGCGCACGGGGCGCGGGCGGTCGACGCCGCCGTCGCTGCGGGGCACGCGCGGCAGGATGAGGAGATTCTCGGCGCTGACAGCTGGCATGCGCTGCTCCTGGCCGCGGCGGCGGCGGGTCGGCTCGAGCCAGTAGTTTACTGCTCAACCACCTTGTCGGCAGCGCCGCCGCCGAGGATCCGCTCTGCGTTGTGGACATCACGCAGTGAGATCAGCTGGTCGGAATGGTGCGCGGTGTCGCACCGTGGGTATGCCTGAACCTCAGCGGGACCACACGAACCGGGAGATCCGATGAGCGGTGGCATGACCGTTCTCGTGGGGACTGATCGAGGCCTCCAGGCCTTCGGCGGCGCTGGCGGCGCCCTGCTCGACGGCCGTGAAGTGGTGGATGTCGCAGCCGAGAAGGACCGATTCATCGCGCTCGTGGAGCCGGGAATGGTGCTCGCCGGGGCACCCCCGGACGAAGATTGGGAGCTCGTCGCCCAGCGCCCCGTCGGTGGGCTGACGTGCCTGCTCCCCACTCGTGCGGGGCTGCTCATCGGCGGCGACGGGGCGCACCTGTTCCGCGCGGAGGGCCAGCAGATCCAGCGGATCACGGCCTTCGACGAGGTCGAGGGCCGAGACGCCTGGTACACGCCGTGGCGCGGCCCGCCGGCTGTGCGCAGCCTCGCCGAGGCCCCGGACGGTGCGCTGCTGGCGAACGTCCATGTCGGCGGCATCCTGCGATCCAGCGACGGCGGACAGTCGTGGGAACCCACCATTGACATCGATCGCGACGTCCACCAGGTAGCCGTCGCCCCGGCCGGGGACGTTCTGGCTGCCTGCGGTGTCGGCGGGCTGGGGATCAGCGACGACGCCGGCCGCAGCTGGACGTTCCAGGCCGAGGGCCTGGACGGGGAGTACTGCCGGGCCGTGGCCGTGACCGATCGAGCCATCCTGGTGACCGCATCCGCCGGGCCCTTCGCGCAGGACGGCGCGCTGTACCGGCGAGCGCTCGACGGGGGGCCGCTGGAGCGTGTCCGGCGCGATCTGCCCGAGCGCGCCGGCGGCAACATCGACACCGGCTGGCTTGCCGCCGCGGGGGCGGACGCCGCGGTCGCCCTGCCGGACGGCTCGGTATTCGGATCCGAGGACGGCGGCGATTCATGGTCGCGCCTGGGTCAGGTGGGCCGTCCGCGCGCCGTCGCGCTTTCGCGCCGCGCTCCTACTGCATCGCGCCGATGATCGCGCCCATCACGACGAAGCCGAGCAGGTTGTAGCCGGAGTTGAGCGCCCACAGGATCGCCGAGCGCCGCTCGTAGAGTGCCAGGACCGCCAGCGCCGGGACGACGATGAGCAGCCCGACCCACAGACCCAGTTGCGCCCCTGCGGCCGCTGAGGAGTCGGCGCCGATGAGCGCCGCCAGCCCGAACGCGGCGATGAGCTCGAGCACCAGCGTTCCGCCGAACAGCGCCGCCATGTTCGATTCAGCCGCCTGCGCCTCGCTGATGCCCGATTCGCGCATCCACAGCTTGCCGAACACCGGTCCGTACCACACCCCGCCCAGCGCGAAGAAGGCGACGGCGGCGAGCAGCGCCGCGATCAGGTTGACCGATCCGAAGTCCACGGCATCCCCCCGTCAAGGCGCGGGGCTCCGTGCGCCGCGCATGCCCAGCCGTGCGCAGCCTACGCCGCCGACGTCGCGCTCTGCGGCATTCGTGACCGCGGCGCGGCGCGGCGCGGCTCAGCGCAGCGGGTCGAACGGCGCCAGCTGAGGCGGCGCGGCCGCTGAGCAGATCGCCTCGGCGAGCAGCCGACCGGTCACGGGCCCGAGGGTCAGGCCCCACATCCCGTGCCCGCCCGCGACGAAGATGCGGCGCGACCTCGTCGGTCCGATCAGCGGCAGCCCGTCTGCGGTGCAGGGCCGCGATCCGACCCACTCGTCGGTGCGCGAGTCCACATCGGCGCCTTGCAGCAGCGGGCGCGCCGCCTCGGCGATCGCGTCGACCCGACGGGGGTCCAGCGCCGCGTCCGGCCGGCGCAGCTCCATCATCCCGGCGATCCGCATCCGGTCGCCGAGCGGCGTGCAGGTGACGCGATGCTCCGGGAAGTAGATCGGGCCGGCGGGCATCGGGTCTGCGGCGACGCTGAAGCTGTAGCCCCGCCCCGCCTGCACGACCGCCCTGACGCCGACGCGCCTGGCCAGCCGGGGAAGCCATGCCCCGGTGCACAGCACGGCGGCGTCGAACGGGCTGGCCTCCTGAGGCGACTGGCCGACGATGACCGCAGCGGACGTTTCGGCGAGGTGCTCGACCGAGATTCCTTCGCGAACCTCGCCGCCGCGGGCGCCGACGCTGGCTGCGAGCGCGTGGACGAACGCGCCGGGGTCGACGAAGCGCTGGCCGCGGATCCGCACGACCGCGCTGATGGCGCCCGACAGCGCGGGCTCTGCCGCGCGCGCGGCCGCTGCGTCGAGCAGGTCGTAGTCCACGGCAAGGCCCGCCACGCGGATGTGGCTGAGCTCTTCGAGCAGTGCTTCGGGGGCGGACGCGCTGCGATAGGCGGCCAGCACAGGCGGGCTGTCACGGATGACCGCGTCGACTCCCCCTGCGACAAGCGCGTCGAAAGCGTCGAACGCGCCGCTGCTGAGCAGCGCGAGCGACCGCAGGCCTTGGCGCCACCGGCGGGCGGTCGCGTGACGAACGAAACTGGCGAGGAACCGCCACAAGTCGAGATCGATCGACACCGGCACATAGACCGGCGAGGTCGGGCGCAGCAGCGCTCGGATCCCGTAGCCCAGCAGCGCGGGATCCGCCAGCGGCGCGGCGAGGCCGGGCGTCAGCCATCCGGCATTGCCCCACGAGGCGCCTGCGGCGACGCCCCGGCGGTCGAACACCGTCACCTGCGTCCCCCGCTCCTGCAGGAACCAGGCGGTTGACAGGCCGACGATGCCCGCGCCGACAACCGCCACACGGCTCGGGCGCCCGGGCCATGAGCCGGCCGAGGTCATCGCGTGCCGCCGTCGGATCCGCCGGGGGGCAGACCGGCCAGCCACAGCACCGCGCGCCGCCACGATCCCTGCTCGCGTCCTTTGGGCTCGTCGCTGAAGCGGTGGTCCTGCTTGCGCAGGTACTCCTCGAGGTCGGCATGGATGCGCTCCACCGCGCGGATGTGGAGCTCCAGCAGCCGCTCGGCCTGGCGCCGGCCTTGGGCGAGATCCAGGCCTTGGGCCAGATGGGGGACGCACAGGCCTCGGTCGTCTTTGCGGGCCGCACGGCCCAGCTCGCTCTCCGCGTCGGCGCGAGCGAGGAGCTCCAGGTACAGCGCCGCTCTGCCGCGGGCGACCTCACACGCCCGGCATGAAGCGTGCGGGCTCAGCGCAGCCTCGGCGGTGGCCGCCCGCCGCCTCCAGCGCCGGCGGCCGACGGCGGCGGCAGCCGCCTCCGCCTCTCCCCGGATGTGGCGCAGGAAGTCGCCGTACAGCAGCGCGATCCCCTGACCGTCCGGGCCGGCAAGCCGCAAGGCGGCATGCGCGTGCGGGGGGCAGAAGCCGTGGGAGGCCCGCAGGCGCGGCCGCACGGCCGGATCGTTGACGGACTCGGACAGGATGTCGGCGATCAGCCGGTCGGCGCTGCGCCGGGCGGCTCGGCACGCCGGGCATCCGGGCTGGTCAAGATCCTCGAGCAGATCGAAATGGCCGGGCGGCAGCCGCGACGTCACCGCAGGGCTCTCTTCGGCATTGCGCGATGGTAGCCGCCGCGCGAGCCGCCGAGATCGGTCAGCTGGGCCGTTGGGCGACAACGTGGAGCGCGTGGGTCTCTTGGCCGCTTGGCCCGGCGTCGGTGGGGGCGGCGCAGCTGGGGCACGCCCGCCAGTCGGCGTGCAGCTCGCGCTGACAGCTCGCGCAGCTGCGGGCCGCGAGCGGGGCGGCGCACCATGGGCACACCGTGAAGTGCGGCTCGATCGCCCGCGCGCACATGGGGCAGGCGCCGTCGTCGGCGTCATCGACAGGGCTGACGCGCAGCACCTCCTCCAGCGTGGTGATGCCCCGCATCGCCTTGGCGACGCCGTCCTCGCGCAGACCGCGGAGCCCTGCTGCCCGCGCGGCCCGGCGAAGCGCACCCTCGGCGGCCTGGTTCGCCACGAGCTCGCGCACCGCTGCGTCGATCTTGAGGGCCTCGAACAGCCCTCTGCGGTTGACGTACCCCGTGCCGCTGCACGCCTCGCAGCCCTCGCCGGCGCGGAAGTCGGCGGCCTCGGCGTCCGCGGGCGCCACGCCCGCCTGCTCCAGATGAGCCGCGCTCGGCGTCGCAGGCCGCCCGCAGCCGCCGCACACAGTCCGAACCAGGCGCTGCGCCAGCACCAGCGACAGCGAGCTGGCGATCAGGTACCCGGGGATCCCGAGGTCGCGCAGTCGGACGATGGCGCTGGGGGCGTCGTTGGTGTGCAGGGTCGACAGCACCAGATGGCCGGTCAGCGACGCCTGCATGGCCAGCTCTGCCGTCTCGGGGTCGCGGATCTCGCCGACCATGACGACATCGGGATCCTGTCGCAGGACCGTCCGCAGCGCCCGGGCGAACGTGAAGCCGATGCGCTCGTTGACCTGGGTCTGGTTGACCCCGGGCAGCTCGTACTCGACGGGGTCCTCGACGGTGATGATCTTGCGCGTCTCGCTGGCCAGGTGGGCCAGCAGCGCGTACAAGGTCGACGTCTTGCCCGACCCGGTCGGGCCGGTGATCAGCACTAGACCCTGGGGGCGCTCGACGACGCTGCGAGCGATCCCCAGCTGCTCGGGTGAGAGCCCGACCTCGTCGATCCCCAGCTGCTCTACCCCTTTGCGCAGGAGGCGGATGACGATGTCCTCGCCGTGCATCGACGGCAGGCTCGACAGCCGAAGGTCCAGGTTGCGGCCCTGGGCGCCGGAGAATCGCGCGCGGCCGTCCTGAGGGCGCCGCCGCTCGGCGATGTCCATCCCCGACATGAGCTTGAGCCGGGAGACCAGCGGGCCTGTGGCGCTTCGCGGCACCGTCATCGCCT
>DATKBU010000008.1:0-7536 GCA_035513815.1 Egibacteraceae bacterium | reverse complement strand
TCCGCTCACGAGCTGCCATCCGGCCTCGATCTCGACCCAGGCGGCGACCTCCTGACCGAGCGCACCGGCCAGCTCCACGCTGACCGGCAGGTCGCGAAGCCCTTCCCCCACCGTCGCCTCCTGGCGCTCGCCCGCCCTCATGACCGGATGCCTGCGGCGACGGTAGGTCGGCCAGGCGATCGACTGCCACGATTCCCGTGTCAGCCTGTGGACGACGCGGGAAACGCGGGCCAAGGGCCCGGCGCGCTGGCCAGAAGCGCTATCGGAAGCGGTCTCGCAGCGCCAGGACGTTCTCGATATAGCGCTCGGTCGAGGGGTAGACGCCGTTGCGCTCCACCGAACGCAGGCCCTGGTAATAGCCGGCGAGGATCTTGCGGGCGTCTCCACCGGTCAGCGCATGGAGGTGATCGAGGAAGGCGACGCCAGCCTCGACGTTGTCGGCCGGGTCGTTCAGGTCAAGCGGTCGCCCGACGAGATGCCGGGACGCGAACTCGCCAGTCTCCGGAAGCACCTGCATGATCCCGATCGCGCCTTGCGACGACACGACGGTGTTGCTCCAGCCAGACTCCTGCCACGCCACCGCTTTGACGAACGCCGTGCTCCAGCCATAGCGCTGGGCCGTGCTCGTCAGCAGGGCTTCGACGTCACCACGGGCAGCCGCGCGCGGGGACGGCGCGGCCGTCGACGCGCTTGAGGCCGCGCCCGGGATGATCAGTCGCTGGCCGGACACGATCCGGTCGGGGTCGGACAGGCCGTTCGCGGCCGCGATATCGCCGACGCCGACGCCGTAACGGACGGCGATCCCCGACAGCGTGTCCCCTAGGCCCACGGTGTGGGAGGCGTCGCCGGTCGAGGCGGGCGACCCGACCGACCCAGGCAGCGCCAGGGTCTGTCCCGCGAAGATCCTGTTCGGATCACCGAGCCCGTTGAGCGCCGCGAGCTCGTCCACTGACAGCCCGTGGCGCGCAGCGATTCCGGACAGGGTGTCGCCGGGGCTGACGGTATAGGACGCAGCAGCGCCCCCGATGAGGGCGATCACGAGCGCGGGCCGGGCGGCGATGGTCAACCAGTTGGCGCGCTGGCGCAGGCGCAGCGCCGGACGGCATGTGGCCATGGGGAAGGACCTCCAGCGGACAGCAAGGTGATCACCCTGGCAAAACGCCGCACGAAACGCAACGATCCCCGGCGACGCAGCGGCGGACGTCGCGCGGCGGCGCAGGGCACACAGCCCGAACGTCGCTAGAAGTAGTCGCGGTGGTAGCGGATGCCCCCGTCGTCGACCTCGATCCAGCTGGACCGCGGCAGGTTGTTCCAGCGGCGGCCGCCCGCCGAGTAGCTGATCGACCACTCCACTGCGAGCGTCAGGCCGTCATCGCTGACGAGCATCCGATCCACGGCGACATCGATGCTGTCACGGGCTTGCAGCCACGAGCTCAGATACGCCTGGATCAGGCGGTTGCCCTCATGCGGGGGATTGTGCGGCTCGAGATAGACGGAGTCCGGCGCGTACAGATCCAGCAGCGCCTCGACGTCCTGCTGCTCGAATGCGGAGCTCAGCCGCTCCCACTCGTCGCGTGCCCCACCCATTCAGCCCTCCGCTGTGTCGCGTGCGACCTCATCGCGGCAGGCGCCCGCATCGTGAGCGCTGTCGGCCTGAGGCGACGCAAACAATAGCCGCCAGGACCGGCCAGCCGAAACACCGCCGACGGCTATAGGTACTGACCGGTGCCGAAACGCCCCTGCTCCGCAGGCGGGCCCTCGCCGGGCTGGCCCGGCGAGGGCGGCGGCCGGGCACCGGGCGGCAGCCCTCGATTGCGCATCTGCTCCAGCTGGTGGCGCGCCTGCATCTGCTGGCTGAATATCGCCGCCTGGATGCCCTGGAACAGCCCCTCGAGCCAGCCGATCAGCTGCGCGTGGGAGATCAGCAGCTCCGATTCGGTCGGCGTGCCCTCCTCGAACGGCAAGGTGAGGTGACTGAGCTCCTCCCGCAGGTCGTCGCTCAGCACGCTGCTCATCGCCTCCACGGCGCGCTCGTGGATCACACGGAGCCGCTCACGGCTGGCCTGATCCGGCGCGGCGCGGCGGACCTCCTCCTGCAGCTCGCGCAGCATGACCGCGATCCGCAGCAGCTTGCCCGGCTCGCTGATCTCCGACTGCCCGTCACTGGCCTCGGGCTCAGGGTCGGGTCCTACGACTTCGATTTCGTCAGGCATGGCGCGCAGACTACCCAACCGCTCAACGCTAGAAGAGCGCCGACGCCAGTTTCGGGCGCCATTCGCGCACCAGCGGATGATCGGATCCGAGCAGCGCGAACACCTCGAGCATGGCCTCGCGAGCCGCGTCCCTGGTGTCGGTCCGCATCACCGCGTCGCGCAGAACCTCCAGCGCCTCGGCGTGCTCGCCGGCCGCCGCGAGCGCGCGTCCAAGCTCAAGCGCCGCAGCGGGATCGCCGGACTCGGCGCGGCCGCGCAGCTGAGGCAGCTCGGCGCCGGGGCGCCGCGAGGACGCCAGGCGCAGCTCGGCGACCAGCCTGGCGGCATCGGCATCCGCCGGCAGCCGGCCAAGCAGCGCGACCGCCTCATCGGGCTCGTCCCTGGCGGACAGCAGCCGTGCGAGCGCCAGAACCGCCCCGCGATGACCCGGCTCGCCTTCAAGCGCCTCGCGCAGCAGCCGCTCGGACTCCTCGGGATCCTCAGCCGCCGCCGCGGCGACGGCCAGCCGGTCCGCAGCCGACGGCGCGAGCGCCGCGAAGAATCGCTCGACCGCGGGCTCGGGCTGCACGCCGACGAACTCGGCGACGACCTCTCCGTCGCGGAAGGCCTTCACTGCAGGAATCCCCTGGACCTGATAGGTCCGAGCCAGCCCGGGCGCGGCGTCGACATCGACCTTGACCAGCGCGACGTCGTCAGTGTGGCGGGCAGCCACCCGCTCGATGATCGGCGACAGCTGGTGGCAGGGCCCGCACCAGTCCGCCCAGAAATCGACCACGACGGCGCGGTCCCGGCTTGCGCTGAGCACCTCGTCGGCGAAGGTCGCGTCGGTTGCGTCGCGCGCGACGGGATGGGACTCGGTCAGATCTTCCATCGTCTCGGCACTCCAGGTCACTCGGACTGGGCGCGCAGGAAGCGCTCGATCTCCGCGGCGATGTCCTCACCCGAAGGCAGATCGGGCTCATCCTCCCCGGCATCGACATGTCGCTCCAGAGCGCGCACCATATCTACGGCGTCAGGGTGGGACGCGACCGCCTCAGCCACCTGCTCCTCATGCAGCTTCGCCGCGGCCTCAAGCTCGGTGGTGTCCACGTCGGTGCGCAGGGTCCTGGCGACCAGGCGGACCATCTCCAGCGCTGCGGCCGGATACGGCGACGCGGCGATGTAGTGCGGCACCTCAGCCCACAGGCCCACCGACGGGATTCCCGCCTCTCCCAGCGCGAACTGCAGCACGGTCCCCGCCCCGACCGGCCCGGTGTAGCCGGTGACCTCGCCAGCCTCCGGGACCACGTCGCCCACGACGTGATTGCGAGCCTGGACGATGCGCACCGGCCTGGTGTGGGGCGCTGCTGCGGGGTAGGCGCCCAGGCCGATAGCCATCTCGACCCCGAGCCGGCGGCAGGCCTCGGCGACCTCGGCGGAGAAGGCCTCCCAGCGCATGTCGGGCTCAGGGCCCAGCAGCAGCGCGACATCGCGCGGCCCTTCGACCTGCGCGGTCAGGAGCTCGATGTCGGGCCATTCGACGCGCCGCAGGACGCCTGAGTCGACGACCGCTGTGGGTCGCCGCGCCCGGTAGTCGATGAACGCGTCGCGATCGAAGCGGGCGACGGGCTCGGAGCGCCAGCGGTGCCGCAGGAACATGGCCGCCGTCGCGGCCACCGCTCCCGCGTCCACGAAGCCGTCGAGTGCGACCAGCAGCACGGGCTGGCGCAGGGCAGGAGGGTCAGAGATCCATCTCAGAAGCGGCACGCCCCCAGGCTATCGACCTTGCGCCCGCGCGACGCGCGCCGGCCCTCAGGACTGCGGCTGACGGCCGGGCGCCGGTGATGGCTCATCCGGCGGAGACTCCCGCGGCTCAGGGCTCGCGGGCAGCTCCAAGCGCGGCGCCGAAGCAGCCGCCGTCGGCTGCTCGCCGTTCTCTTGCGCCAGACCCTCCGCAGCGGCCCCCCTTCGAGCCCTAGGTGCAGACGCCGCGACCCGCCTTGCGCGGGCAGCGTCTCGACCCCGGCGCGCAACCTCGATGGTCTGGGTCGCGGACACGATGATCGCCGCGAGCAGCGCGTAGCTCAAAATCGCCATGAGCGCCGTGAGCAGATACGCCTGGTCGGCGGCGAACAGGTCACGAAACGGCAGCAGGAAGAGTCCAGCGACCACCCCGACGAATGCCGCGACCAGGTTCTCCGGGTTCGCGTCCAGCGCCCGGAAGAGCGCATTGAAGGCGATGAACCCGACGATGACCAGCAGCATCGTGCTCACCCAGCGGTACGGACCCTGCCACATCATGCTGCTCCGATCGTGCCCGTCGGCAGCCTGCAGCCAAACGCTGCAAGCGTGGCACATCCCGCGGCGCGCGCTGCGGATGCTGTCAGCCGGGACGTGGGCGGCGAACGGCGCGCCGACCCGCCGAGTGGTTCTATGGACGGGGTGATCCCCCAGCGCGTGTTCGACAGAGACCAGCGATGCCGCCTGTGCCGCTGAGCTCTGCGTCGACACGGCGGGGGTCTCGCCGCGCCGAGCGCTGGGAGGGCGACGCCCGGCGACTGGAGCGAGCCCTGCGCGCGGCAATCGAGGGAGACGTCCGCTTCGACGCCGGCGCCCGCGGCGCGTACGCCACTGACGCGTCCAACTACCGCCAGGTTCCGATCGGCGTCGTGGCGCCGCGCAGCGCCGATGACGTGCTCGCGGCGCTCGCCGCCTGCCGAGACATCGGCGCGCCGGTGCTGTCGCGCGGCGCCGGCACGAGCCTGGCGGGCCAGTGCTGCAACGTGGCGCTTGTCCTGGACTTCTCGCGATACCTCAACAACGTGCTGGACGTCGACGCCGACGCCCGGCTGGCCCGCGTGGAGCCCGGCGTGGTCCTCGACGATCTCAACCGCAGCGCACTGCGCCGCGGACTGCGGTTCGCCCCTGACCCCGCCACGCACAGCCGCTGCACGATCGGCGGGATGATCGGCAACAACGCGTGCGGAGTCCGGTCTTTGAAGTGGGGCAAGACTGTTGACAACGTCCACGCTCTGCAGGTCGCCACGTACGACGGCGCAGTGATGGATGTCGGCGCCACATCACCGGAGCAACTGGCAAGAATCATCGCCGGCTCGGGGCGGCAAGCCGCACTGTACACGGCACTGCGCGATCTGCGGGACGTCAGCGGGGAGCTGGTGCGCTCCCGCTTCCCGCGCATGCCTCGGCGCGTGTCGGGCTACAACCTCGATCAGCTCCTCGACGAGGCCGGCTTCCATGTGGCGCGCGCGCTCGTGGGCACCGAGGGAACGTGCGCGGCGGTGCTTGAGGCCACCGTCGAGTTGGTCATCGAGCCGGCGGCGCGGGCCATGGTCGTCCTGGCCTTCCCCGACATCATCGACGCGGCCGACGCGGTCCCCCAGGTCCTCGAGCACGACCCGAGCGGCCTTGAGGGAATCGACGCCACGGTCATCGCAAGCCTCGCGCGCAAGGCCCAGCACGCAGCCGCCCGCCGCCTGCTGCCCGCTGGCGGGGGCTGGCTCCTCGTGGAGCTTGACGGCGACGATGCGTACGACGTGCAGCAGCGGGCGCAGGCGCTCGCGGCGCAATCGCCTCCCCAGACCAGCCTGGTCCTGCTGTCGCCCGACGGGCAGCAGGATCTGTGGAGGATGAGGGAAGCGGGCCTTGCCGCCGCGGCGCATTCGCCCGGGCAGCCGATGAGCTGGTCGGGGTGGGAGGACTCGGCAGTCGCTCCTGAACTGCTCGGCGGCTACCTGCGCGACTTGCGGGAGCTGCTGGGGGCCTACGGGTACACCGGCTCGATCTACGGGCACTTCGGCGACGGCTGCCTGCACACGCGCACCGACTTCGACTTGCGCACGACCGAGGGGGTGGCGCGCTTCCGCGGCTTCATCGAGCAGGCCGCCGACCTGGTCACCAGCCACGGCGGGTCGCTGTCGGGCGAGCACGGCGATGGGCAGGCGCGCGGCGAGCTGCTGGACGTGATGTTCGGCCCCGAGCTGGTGGATATGTTCCGCCGATTCAAAGCCGCGTGGGACCCGGGAGGAGGAATGAACCCGGGCAAGGTCATCGACGCGGCGCCGCTCGACGCCGACCTGCGGCTGGGGGACGCCTACCGCCCGTGGGAGCCTGCAACCCGGCTGGCGTTCCGCGAGGACGGCGGCAGTCTGTCGCGCGCCACCTTGCGCTGCGTCGGGGTCGGCGAGTGCCGCAAGACCACCAGCGGCGTCATGTGCCCAAGCTTCATGGCGACCCGCGACGAAATCCACTCCACACGCGGACGGGCGCGCCTGCTGTTCGAGATGCTCGAGGGAGATCCCGTGCGCGGGGGATGGCGCGATGAGCACGTCGAGGACGCCCTCAGCCTGTGTCTCTCCTGCAAGGCGTGCAAGACCGAATGCCCTGTCGGCGTGGACATGGCGGCGTACAAGGCGGAGTTCCTGTCCCACCGCTACGAAGGGCGGATTCGCCCGGCCGCGGCCTACTCGATAGGGCTGATCCCGTTCTGGGCTCGACTGGCGTCGAGAGCGCCCGGCCTCGCCAACCGCGCGCTCGGCGCCCCCGGCATCGGCCCGCTGCTGAAGCGGCTCGCCGGCATCCACTCGCGGCGGCGACCGCCCCGGTTCGCCGCGCAGACGCTGTCGCGCTCGCTCGGGTCGCCGCCGGCGGCCGCCGGAGGCCGGCCCGTGGCCCTGTGGCTGGACACGTTCGTCGAGCATTTCCAGCCCGAAGTGGGGCGAGCGGCGCTGACGGTGCTGACCGCCGCGGGCAACGACGTCCATGCCGTCCGCGGCCAGGCGTGCTGCGGCCGCCCGCTGTATGAGTTCGGCATGCTGGACGCGGCCAGGCGCTTCCTCGAGCGCGCGCTGGACGCGCTGGAGCCCTCTCTTGCCGAGGGCGCCGAGGTCGTGGTCCTCGAGCCGAGCTGCGCCGCGATGTTCCGCGATGAGCTCGGCGAGCTGCTCCCCCGAGACGGGCGCGTGAAGCTTCTGGCGCGCCGCACGGTCACGCTGGCGGAGCTGCTCATCCGCAACGACTACTCCCCGCCGCCTCTGGACCGCGAGATCATCGTCCAGCGCCACTGCCACAGCCAGGCCGTCATCGGCTACGACGCCGACGCCGAGCTCCTCTCGCGCCTCGGCGCCCAGATCGAGGTGCTCGACTCGGGATGCTGCGGAATGGCGGGGTCGTTCGGCTACGAGCGCGGCAAGTACGACGTGTCGGTGGCGATCGCTGAGCGCGCGCTGATCCCGGCGGTTCGCGCCGCGCAGCGCGACACGCTGATTCTCGCGGACGGGTTCAGCTGCCGCAGCCAGATCGCCGACCTGGCCGGGCGCGAGGCCCT
>DATKBU010000007.1:0-3248 GCA_035513815.1 Egibacteraceae bacterium | reverse complement strand
CCCACGACGCTGATCGGCTCGGTCTGGACGTCGACATTCAACTCTCGGAAATGCTGCTGAACCGCGACCCAGGCGCCGCGCGCAGTAATGCCCATCGCTCGATGGTCATAGCCTCTCGAGCCGCCGGACGCAAAGGCGTCGGCGAGCCAGAAGTTGTACTCGGCGCTGATCTCATTGGCGAGATCGGACAGATCCGCGGTGCCGCGGTCCGCCGCGACCACCAGATAGGGGTCGTCGCCGTCGGCGCGGCGAACGCCGGCCGGCGGCACGACCTCCCCGGCGACGATGTTGTCCGTGACATCCAGCAGTGCGCGCACATACGTGGCGTACTGGCGACGCACCTCCTGGCGCACCGCCACCGCCCCTGACGGCGAGGACTTGATGACGAAGCCGCCCTTTGCCCCGGTGGGCACGATGAGCGCGTTCTTCAGGATCTGGGACTTCATCAGTCCGAGCACTTCCGTGCGGTAGTCCTCCCGCCGGTCGCTCCATCGGATGCCCCCGCGCGCGATGGGCCCGCCTCTCAGGTGAATGCCCTCAGTCTGGGTGCCGTGCACGAACACCTCGGCATGGGGAACCGGCTTGGGCGGGTCGGGCAGCCGCGAGCTGTCGAACTTCAGCGCCAGCGCCTCGCTGTTCCGGGCGTAGCGATTGGTGCGGACCGTCGCATCGATCACAGCCAGCAGGCCTCGGAGAATCCGGTCGTCGTCCAGGCGCTCAAGAGCGTCGAGGTGCTCGAGAACTTGCCGGCGGGCGGTCTCGACACGACTCTCGTCGCCCGCGGCTGCGGGGTCGAAGCGCGCAGCGAAGAGGTCGAGCAGGCTCCGCGACAGCTGCGGATACGCGACCATCGAATCGTCCTGGTAGCGCTCGGTGAATGAGGTGCCGAGCTGTCGCAGATAGCGCCGGTACGCGCGGAGCACGTCCACGTCCTGCCAGCTCATGCTGGCGCGCATCACCAGCCGATTCAGCGAGTCGGCCGCTGTATTACCGGCCCATGCCGCCATCGCCGCCTCTGACAGCCGACCGCTGTCCCAGTCGACGTCCGCGCCGTCGCCATCGGTCAACCGCACACCGAAGTCATGGATGTTGATCTCGGCGTCCGATGGTCCCCCCTCCAAGCGGTAGGGGATCTCCTCCACGACCCGCAGCCCCAGGCTCTCCAGGACGGGCATGAACTCCGACAGCTCGACGCCAGCGCCGCGCTTGAACGCCACGAAGCGACGCAGCCCTTGCTCGTCCGTGCCGTCGCGCAGCACCATGCGCGCGTCGGTCTCGCCGGCCAGCAGGCGATCGATCTCGGCGATGTCCAGCGCAGCCGTCTCGACACTGGTCTGGTCTGTGTAGCCGGGGGGAAGCCGGCGAAGGAACGTGCCCGCCAGGCGCGTCCCCTCCGTCGGACCGTGGCGATGCGCCAGCTCGGTGCGCAGCTCGTCCTCCCAGGTCCGCGCCAGCGCGCGGATCCGATGGGCGAGATCCTCCCGATCGATGTCGCCCGTGCGGTCCTCGACGGTATGCACGACGTAGTGCAGCAGCGCCACTCCGCTGTCGTTGGCGGACATCTGCCCGTGAACGCCCACCCCATCGAGGCGGCGCATCAGCAGCGACTCGATCTGGGCGCGCAGCGCAGCGGTCACCCGCTCGCGCGGCAGCGCGACCAGCACGGACACGCCGCGGCCGTCGCTGTGGATCCTCGAATGGACGCCGACTTCGCGCCGCTCCTCGTTCTGGACCAGCTCGACCAGCAGCCGCCGCAGGCTCTCGGGGTCCGCCTCGAACAGCTCGTGCTTGGGCAGCGACTCGAACAGGGTGCGCAGGACGCGCTCGTCATAGGAATGCTCGACAACGTCCTCGGTCTGAAGGATGTAGGCAAGCTTCTTGCGCAGAACCGGGATGCTGCCCGCCGCCTGCGCCTGCGCCTTATGGGCGAGCAGGCCGAGGAACCGATGCTCGCCCGCCATCTCTCCGCTCGGGCCGAACTTGCGCACCCCGATGTAGATCATCCGCTCCTGCCGATGGACGGTGCTGGTGCGGTTCGTGCGCGAGACGAGCAGGAGCGCATGCCGCTCCACTCGGATGCGCACGCTGGCTGGCAGCTCGTCGACCGGCTTCGGCGCACCAACGCTGGACCTGGCTTCGTCGGCGAGGATGCCCAGGCCAGAACCCGGGCTGGTCTGGAGGACCTGGCGGCCTTCGGACTCGAACACGTCGTACTCACGACTGCCGAGAAGCACGAAGTGGTCGTCGAGAATCCACTCCAGCAGAGCGACGACTTCCTCGCCCTCGTCCTCGGGGATGTGCCCCCCGAGATGCGAGCGGACCTCATCGATGACCGCCTCGACGCGGGCGCGCATGGCTCCGAAGTCGCGAGTCGCCGCGATCGCGTCCCCGAGCACGCGCTCGAGGTCGGCGACCAGCGCCTCGATGCGCTCGGGCGCCAGCCGCGCCGCCAGCTCGATGTGGATCAGCGCATCGCGTCGCCCGGCGCTGCGGCCGGGCAGCAGCGCAGCGAGGCGGCCGTCGGCGCCCCGCTCCACCCCGAGCACCGGGTGGACGACCTCGGTGATCTCCAGGCCATGGCGCTCCAGCTCCTCGCTGATGGTCGACAGCAGAAACGGCCGATCCTCGACTGTCACCTGGACCACGGTTCCACCCGGCGCCCACCCATCAGCCTCGAGGGTCGGGTTGAAGATTCTCAGCGCCAAGGCATCAGGAGCGCGCGAATCCATGAACTCCAGCGCGCCCGAGAATTTGGCCGCGCAGGCCGTCGGATCAAGCTGTCGCAGCTGCTCTTCCGGGGCGCGCCGATACGCCGCGTCCATGAGCCGGATCGCCAGCTGGGCGCGGTCGGAGGGAAGCCGCTCGAGAAGGCGGTCGCGGACGCCAGCCAGCGCCTGGGGATTAGCTTCGTCCGGCTCTCGAGCGCCCTCGGATGGCTGGTTCGGCGTCATCGCAGGTCTCCGCCCACCCGCCGCGGACTGGTGCCCTCGACGGACGGTGTGTCAGGCCTACCCGGTCGCTCGTAACCTACGCCTACCACGGTAGAAGGAGCAGCACGCGCGTCGGCCGCGGCCAATCGCGCAACGCAGCCGGGCTATCGCCTCAGCTGAAGAGCGCGCGAGCCTTTTCGATGTCATCGACGGTGATCACCAGCCGGGTGCCGGTCGCCAGATAGGCCTGCTCGATATTGATCTCGGCATCGGCCAGCCGCCGGCACACCTCGCCGAGAGCCCCCGGGCGATCCTCCA
>DATKBU010000006.1:0-3781 GCA_035513815.1 Egibacteraceae bacterium | reverse complement strand
TGCGCAGCATCGCCGGAGCGAAGAACACCACGGTGGCGAGGATGGTGACGCCGACCCAGCCGGCGACCATCGCATGCAGATGCGCCAGACGCGCCGCGCCGTACCAGTCGCCCCGGAACGCGCCGACCCCGATCAGCAGGCCCAGTAGCGCGCCGTGCAGGAACGCCCCGTGAGCTCTCTCGTAGCCGCGCAGCAGCCAGGCGAAGCGACCTCCGCCGCGACGCATGCGGCGAAGCCGCACGTACGAAGCGAGCACAGCGGCGCTCGCAGCGGTTCCGCCCACGGCGGTGACCCAGCGCTGGCCTGAAGGCAGGCCGACGATGACCATGAGCGCGCCGGCATAGAGGGCGGCGACCAGCGGCATGGCTGATCTGTCGGCGGGGCCCTGTGTAACCGACCCGGCAAACTGGTGGGAGAACGCCAGAATCAGCGGGGACGCGACGCCGAGCGTGACCAGATGCACGACGGCCCACCGACCGCCAGGCAGCGCACCGGTGAACGCTGCGGCGAAGGCGGCTGCGACGATGAATGCGGCCGCCGCCATGACGGGGGCGACGGCGCCGAACGGGCCGCCGCCCAAGCGCGTCGGGGCGCGATCGGCGTTCGGCCCTGGCGCTCGTGGCTGGCTCATGTGGCGGGGGCCGCGGCGACCGTGAGCAGCACAACCGAGTCGTCGTCGGCCACCAGGTGGTGGACCTCGTCGGGCACGGGCGTCCAGTCGCCTTCGCGCAGTAGCAGATCGCCGCTCAGCCCGCTCAATGTCACTTCGCCGATCACCACCAAGAGCGTGGCCGCTCCTGGTGCAGTGTGGTCAGCCAGTGCCTGGCCGGCCCGGAGCGCCAGAAGGGTCTGCTTTAGCGGGGCGCCGGCGCCGGGTGCGAGAGTGAGGGCGGCCCGTCCTCCCGGTACGGCGGCGGCGTCGACGTGCAACTGCTCACTCACGGTGCGGACGTTCATTACCTGCGTCATTGAGTCATCTCCACTCCGGGGCGGCGCTGTTGGGATCTGCCGCCGCGAAGTCCCTGTTGTCAGCGAGGCGGACGACACAGCGGCCGGCGTCGGCGAACGGCAGCAGGGATGTGACAGCGACCGGCGCGCCGGCACCGTCGAGCGCGCCTTGCAGAAGGCCGCGGTGGAGCGCGCAGACGATCTCGGGGTGGCGCAGCGCGACATCAGCCAGCGGGCAGCGCGCTAGGAGGATCTCGTCGCGGTGCCTGCTGGCGTCAGGCGCGAACCCGAGCGATCCCATCAGCGCGACGAGCTGGGAGCGGCCGCGATCAGTGGTGGCAGCGCCGTCAGCACGCGCCGCGAGACGGCCGCCCCAGGCGTGCCCGGCTGCCATAGCCACGTCGGGGCCCGCGTCGTCGGCCGCGAGACGTTCGACCAGCGCTCCGGCGAGTTCGCGGTACGCCGGATCGGCTGTCACGGCAACGTCGCCGGGAACCACGGAGTAGACGGTGCGGGGCCGTCCGCGAGCACCGAGCCGCTGCCGAGCTGCGGTGACCAAGCCGGCCGATGCCAGCCGCAGGAGATGCGAGCGCACCGTCGTCGCGTGCAGGCGGGTCGCCGCGGCGAGCTCATGCGCGTCGCGCGGGCTGCCCGACGCCAGAAGGTCGAGGATGCGCCGGCGGCTTGGGTCTCCCAGCAGCCGGTGCATCGCCGTGTCGTCGCGCTCGTCGGGCTGTGCCTCGCCTGGGTGCGTCATGGCTGCGCCTGCTGGCTTCGGGTGTCGGGCCGGCGGGGCGGGGCCGGTCAATGCTCGGCGGCAGCGTCGCCGCCGCCATCGCCGGCTTGGAACAGCCCCAGCGCGCCTCGCCCCACATGGTTGAACGCATGCGTCACGATCGGGTACAGGCCGTCCTCGGCAAGGGTGAACTCCGCATAGCCGCCCTGCGCGGGCGAGAGGTCTATCGCCTGGCTTCCCCAGCCGCCTGGGTTGTCAGGGTTGAGCGCGACGCCTTCTTTGACGACGGTGTCGAAGATGGTGCCGACGACGTGATAGCTGGAATCCGCGGACGGGCCGGCGTTGAGCACCCACGTGCGGATCCGCTCGCCGACGCCGACCTCGATCGGGTGGTCGGCGTACTGGTTCGTCACGCCGTTCCACACGACGTAGTCGGGGTCGGCGGCGCCGGCTGACATCTTGCCCAGGTCGCCGGGCTGGCCCTGCGGGCCGGTGTAGTACTCGCCCTGCACGAACACGAACTCATGGTCGACGTCAGGCAGCCCTCCCTCGGGCTCCACGATGATGGCGCCGTACATCCCGTTGCCGATGTGGTGCAGTGCCGGAGCCGTCCCGCAGTGGTACATGAACAGCCCGGCATGGGTCGCGGTGAAGCTGTAGGTCAGCTCCTCGCCGGGAGCGATCGTGCGCATCTCATCGTTCCACGCGACCTGGCTGGCATGGAAGTCGATCGAATGGCCGAGCTTGGCCTCGTCAGGGTTGCGCAGCGTCAGGTTGACGGTATCGCCGACCTTCACGCGCAGCGTCGGCCCGGGGGCCTGGCCGTTGAACGTCCACACCTCCTGCCAGACACCCTCGGCGACCTGCATGATCGTCTCTTGGGCGGTGAACGTCACGTCGTGCACCGTGCCGGCCGGCAGCTCGGGCGCGGCGGGGTCACGCAGCTCGAGCGGAGGCTTGTCGCCCTCGTAGGCAGCCGCGTTCTCCGGCGAGGCGAACTCGTCCGTGGCGGCGGCGTCGCCTGGATGGTCTGCCGCGGGCGCCTTTTCGGCGGCCTCGTCCCCTGTGATCGGCAGCGCCAGGGTCATGCCGGCAGCCTCGTGTCCGGCCACGGTGCAGATCAGCGTGACCTCGCCACCACCAGGCGCATCGAACGTCAGTGATTCGCTGGCGCCTGGATCGAGCAGTGCGGTCTTGACGGGGCCGACCTGCAGATCGTGCGGGGCGACGCCGTCGTTGGTGACACTCAGCGTCACGGTCGCCCAGGCGGGGATCTCCGCGACGTCGGCGGTGACGGCGAACTCGGTCAGCGACACCGCGACCGTCACCTGCGGTCGCTGATCGGGAGGAGCCGCAGTCTCGGCGAGCGGCGGCGAGGTGGGTGCCGGATCCTGGGGGGCATTGATCTGGCCGAGGAGTTCCTCGCCGTCGGCAACCAAGCCTTCGTACTGAGCGCGCAGGTCTCGGGCGATCAGGACTCCGCCGATCTGGTTGGCGACCACCAGGACGAGCAGCAGCGCCAGGACGGGCAGGCCGAGCGCGAGCCGGCGGGACCAGAGGTCGCCTTGCGGCGGACTGCTCGGACGGGTCGGTGTGGCGCTGCGTGGCTCGCGTTCGCGTGTGACGGACATCCTGGACTCCTCGAGGCATCGGCGCAGCGCAGGCTGCTCCTTTGCAGGATCGGCATCCAGCAAAAGATCCGCACAGGTCAGAAGACCCGCTCAGTCCGGGACCAATGGACCGGTTCTCAGGCTGAGGCGATCCAATCGCGTCCGCAACGCGCCGCCGAGCACTGCTGCGCCTGGCGAATGAGTCAGCGGCGGGGGCCGGGCATGCGCGTGCTGGCAGGCGGCCCCCTCAGCGCTGCGCGCTTCAGGCGCTGCGGATCAGCGGGCACAGGAACGTCCCGCCTATGTTCGGCGCGCCGAGCGTGATATCGCCCGCCAACGCTGCCGCGTGCACGTCGGAGTACGACGTCAGAAGGTACGGAGCGCTGTTCCACGTGACCGGCACGGGCAGCCAGCGCCCGCCGTTGTAGTCGGAGTTGCCGGGGCCGGCCTCGGACACCGGCATCTGGCCGGGAACCAGGAACAGCCG
>DATKBU010000005.1:0-6392 GCA_035513815.1 Egibacteraceae bacterium | reverse complement strand
GCCAGCACGTCGCCATCGCGCAGCGCCTCGGCGGCGCCCGATGTGATGAGCGAAGGAGTGAACGCGAGCAGTCGCGCGTCCCACTGCTGAGCCCAGCCGGCCGCCTCCGCGTGATCGGGGTGGTGATGGGTCAGGATCACCGTTGCGATCTCCGCCCCGCGACCGGCGACTGCCGCCTCGACCGCCCGACGATGCTCGAGCACATCCGGGCCGGGATCGATCACCACGGCGCGCGCAGCTCCCGGGGCGGCGATGACGTAGGTATTGGTGCCCTCCAGCGTCATCGGCGACGGATTCGGTGCGAGCACGACCGACGTCACGTCGTCCACAGCGACGGGCGCGGAGCCTGGCAAGCGTGACACAGCAGGCGCATCCTAGCGACCAACGTGCGTATGCTCGCGTCCATGAGCACGCATCGCGGCAGGCTCAGGTCCCTGCCTCGGGTCGACGCGCTGGTCGCCGCGGCGGATGAGCTGGTCCGCCGCTATGGCCGTGAGGCGACCGCCGACGCACTGCGCGCTGCGGTTGCTGCGGCGCGCGCGGATCTGCAGTCCGGAGAGGAATCGATCCCCCAGACGGCGCAGCTGATCGCCGCGGCCGACCAGCAGCTGGCAGATCGGCGGCCTTCCCCGCCGCGGCGAGTGATCAACGCCACCGGCGTCGTCGTCCACACCAACCTGGGCCGGGCGCCGCTGGGGCGCCCTGCGCGGGACGCGATGCTGGATGCGGCCGGCTACTGCGACGTCGAGTACGACGTGAGCGCGGGCGTCCGAGGATCCCGCCACACTCGCCTTGAGCCGCTGCTGATCGATGCGACGCACGCCGAGGCGGGTATCGCGGTTAACAACGCCGCCGCAGCGCTGGTGCTGGCGCTGGCCGCGCTGGCCGCGGGCCGCGATGTCTTGGTCAGCCGCGGCGAGCTGGTGGAGATCGGAGGGTCGTTCCGCCTGCCCGAGATCATGGGCGCCTCCGGCGCGCGGCTGGTCGAAGTCGGGACAACGAACCGGACGCGCGCGGCCGACTTCGCCGCTGCGGGCGATCCGGCGGCGATCTTGAAGGTGCACCAGTCCAACTATCGGATCACGGGCTTCGCCTCCGCGCCGAGCGTCGGCGAACTCGCCGCCGTGGCTCGCGAGCGCAGCGTCCCGCTGATCCATGACGCCGGCTCAGGTCTGCTCAGCCGTGGCGCTGAGGAATGGCTGGCGGACGAGCCCAGCGTTCAGGAATCGCTGAAGATGGGCGCGGATCTCGTGCTGTTCAGCGGCGACAAGCTCCTCGGCGGGCCTCAGGCTGGCCTGTTGGTGGGGCGCGCCGAGCTCGTAGACGCGTGCCGGCGCCACCCGCTGGCGCGCGCGCTGCGCCTTGACAAGCTGCGCATCGCCGCGCTCACGGCCACGCTGACCGAGCACTTGCGCGGCGCGCGCGGGCAGATCCCCATCTGGTCGATGCTGGAAGCCGACCTGAGCGCCGTGAGCGCCAGGGCGCAGGCGCTGGCAGCGCGAACCGGCGCCGGCGTCGCGCCGGGCGTCAGTGTCGTCGGCGGCGGCGCGGCGCCTGACGCCACCGTGCCGACGCTGCTCGTGCGCGTCGACACCCCCGATCCCGACGCGGTCGCGGCGCGCCTGAGGCGGGGCGACCCCCCGGTGATCGCGCGGATCGAGGACGGCGCGGTGATGCTGGACGTGCGAACGGTGGATCCCGACGACGACGACGCGCTGACCCGTTGCCTGCGCGAAGCGCTGGCATAGCGCCGCTGTGACAGTTCAGACGCTGACCGCCCTCGACGCGCGCCTCCGACGGCTGCGCGGCGCCGTGGTCAGCCGCACGCGGGGAGAGACCATCATGCTGGCGCTGGCCGCCGGCGTCGGCCTGGCCACCGGGCTGCTGGCGGTCGCGCTCATCGAGCTCATTTCGATGATCCAAGGGGTCGCGTTCGGCCTGGGAGGCACGGGGCCGGCGGCGGTGGTGGCCGTCCCCACACTCGGCGGGATGGTCGTGGGCCTGCTGCTACTCCGAGCCCCCGAAGCAGCCGGCGGCGGCGTGACGCAGCTGATGCGCTCGATCGCACTGGAGGGCGGCCGGATGCCGGCCCGGACGCCGGCGGCGAAGCTGCTGGCGTCGGGAACGGCGATCGGGACGGGTGCGTCGGGCGGCCGCGAGGGACCGATCGTCCAGATCGGCGGCAGCATCGGCTCGCTGCTCGGTCGGCTGTTCGCGCTGGATGACGAGCGCATGCGCACGCTGATCGCCGCCGGGGCGGCGGGCGGCATCGCCGCGTCGTTCAACGCGCCGATCGGCGGGATGCTGTTCGCGCTCGAAGTGATCGTCGGCGGGTTCAAGGTCCGATCGCTGCAGGTCGTGGTGGTCGCGTCGGTCGTCGCGTCGGTCACTGCTCGCCAGCTGATCGGCGACGACCTGATCTACAGTCCGCCGCCGCATGAGCTGGCCCACCCCGGCGAACTCGCCCTTTACGTGCTGCTCGGCGTCGCGGCGGTGGCTGCCGGGCTCGCGCTCGCTCGAGGCGAGCTGCTGGTCGGCGCCTGGTCCGAGCGCACACGCCTACCGCTCCCGATGAGAACCGCCGCTGGGGGCCTCGGCGTCGGAATCATCGCGCTCGCGCTGCCTGAGGTGCTCGGCACTGGCGACCATCTCCCCCCGATCGCCGGCGCGATCCGCAACCCGATCGCGCAGATGCTCGAAGGAGGGTTCGGCGTCGGCTTCGCGGCGGTAGGGATCCTGCTGGCGCTCATGCTGGGCAAGATCGCCGCGACCAGCCTGTCAATCGGGACGGGCAACTCCGTCGGCTCCTTCGGCCCGGCGGTGTTCATCGGCGCGGCCCTGGGCGGCGCGCTCGGGCACGGGGCCGCCACGCTGCTGCCCCACGCGGGGATCGAGCCGGGCGCCTTCGCGCTGGTCGGGCTCGCAGCGGTGCTCGGATCGAGCGCCAGAGCGCCCCTGACCGGGATCCTCATCGCCTTCGAGCTGACCGGAGATTACGGGCTGGTGCTCCCGCTGATGCTGGCCACGGGGATCGCCACCTTCCTCGCCGACCGCATCCAGCGAGGCTCCATCTACACGCTGCCGCTGCTGGCCGAAGGAATCGTGTACGCCGAGCCCGAGGACATTGACATCATGCAGACCGTGCGGGTGGCCGAGATCATGACCTCCGACCCCGACACCGTTCAGTCGACGATGCCGGTGTCGGAGCTTCGCGAGCACTTCCGACGCACGCGCCACCACGGCTTTCCCGTGCTCGACGGTCAGCGGCTGATCGGCATCGTCACCTTGAGCGACCTGACCAGGGCCGCGGGCGCGGACACGGGCGACGTCATGAGCGGGGGCGGCGCGGTCGGCGACCTCACGGTCGGCGACATCTGCACGCGGCGAGTTCTCTCGGTGACGCCGGACGATCCGGTGTTTCGCGCACTCAGGCGCATGGCCGCGGGCGACGTGGGACGGCTTCCGGTCGTGGCCGCCGACGATCACGGGCGGCTGGTCGGCCTGATGCGGCGCGCCGACATCGTGCGCGCCTATGACCGCGCCGTCACGCGCAGCCTCGGCGTCCAGCAGCGCCGCGAGTCGTCGCGGCTGCGCGACCTGGGCGGCGTCCAGTTCGTCGAGTTGGTGATCCATCCCACCGCGCCCGTCGTCAGCGACAGCGTGCGGCAGATCCCCTGGCCCAAGCGAACGATCCTGACGAGCATCCGCCGCTCAGGCGAGCTCATCATGCCCAACGGCGACACAGTGCTGGAAGCGGGCGACGCGGTGACGGTGCTGACGGACCGCGCATCCGCCGCCGAGGTCCGTCGACTGCTGTCTGAGCCTCGCCAGGGATAGGCGGCGGGAATGCGCGTGATCTGCACCGCCGGGCACGTCGATCACGGCAAGTCGACGCTGGTGAAGGCGCTGACCGGCATGGAGCCCGACCGTTTCGCCGAGGAGCGCCGACGCGGGCTGACCATCGACCTGGGCTTCGCGTGGACCCGCTTGGACCAGCCGGGAGCGCCTCACGCGGAGACGATCGCCTTCGTGGACCTCCCCGGGCATGAGCGGTTCATCGCCAACATGCTGGCCGGCGCCGGGCCCATCGAGCTTGCGCTGCTGGTCATCGCCGCCGACGAGGGCTGGATGCCCCAGACACAAGAGCATCTGGACATCCTCGAGCTGCTCGGAGTCTCGAGGGCTGTTGTGGCGATCACCAAGGCGGACCTGGTCACCAGCGAGGAGCAAAGGCAGGCGGCCGATCTCGCGCGCCACCAGCTGGCCGCCAGCCCGTTGGCCGCAGCGCAGATCGTCATCGTCAGCGCCCGCAGGGGACAGGGCCTCGACTCCCTGCGGCGAGCGCTCGCAGACATGGTCCGCAGCGCGCCGCCGCCGGCGGATCTCGCTCGCCCTCGGCTGTGGGTCGACCGCGTCTTCACAATCACCGGCGCCGGCACGGTCGTGACCGGAACGCTGCGCGACGGCTCGATCCGCGCTGGGGATCAGCTGGTCGTCCTCCCATCGGGAATCCCGGCGCGCGTGCGCGGCCTCCAGTCGCTGAACGAGCCGGTGAGCGAAGTGGCGCCGGGCGCTCGGGTGGCGATCAACCTCGCCGGGGTGCCGCGAGAGTCGGTGGGCCGTGGAGACGCGCTTGGCATGGCCGGCGAGTGGCTCGCGGTGGCCGAGTTCGACGCGTGGATCCGAGCGCTGCCCGGCGGCGAGATCGCCGGCAAGGGGGACTGGCATCTGCACATCGGATCGGCTGAGCGAACCGCGCGCGTGCTGCCGCTGTCCGGCGCGGCGATCGGCGGCGGCCGTGACAGCGCCCGTGATGCCCAGCAGTTCGCCCGAATCAGGCTCGACCGCCCGCTACCCGCGACAGCCGGCGACGCGTTCGTTCTGCGCGAAGCCGGCAGGCGGGCCACGCTCGGCGGAGGCCTGGTGGTGGATGCGGATCCGCCGCAGTCCCCGCGCGGGAGCGCGGCCCGAACCCTTCGAGTCAGGCAGCTGACCGCCCGGCGCGCCGCGCTGGACGCAGGCGACCGCGGCGAGCTGCTGGCGCTGCATGTCCAGGAGCGCGGCGCCGCCGAGGTGGCCCGGGCACGCGCGGCGCTCGGGCTGGGGCCTGAGCAAGCAGCCGCCGCGGCGCAGCGTCACGGCCTGCAATCGCTGGGCGGGTTCTACGCGACTGCCGCGCAGGCCGAGCGCTGGAGCGCAGCCGCCCTCGACGCGGTGCGCCTGGGCCACGTCGACCGCCCGCTCGATCCCACAGTGCCCAGAGACGTTGCGATCCGCGCCGCCGTCGGCGCCGGCTGCCCCGCCTCCGCGGCGCCTGGTGTCATCGAGGTGCTGCTGGCCGCGGGCCGCCTGGCCGCTGACGGCCCGGGGCTGCGCATCCCCGAGCACCGCAGCCGACTCGATCCCTCCCAGTCGGCCGCGCGCGACGCGCTGCTCGCTGCGCTGCGCCGCGAGCCGTTCCGACCGCCGCCGCTGGGTGTCACCGCGCGGGCGGCCGGAGCCTCCGAGGCGCTCATCCGGGCTCTGGCCGCCGATGGGACGCTCGCGCGCCTGGGGCCGGACCTCGCATTCACGGCCGAGGCTCTCGACGCCGCGGTCACGGTGCTCCTCGACGCCTTCCGGCAGGAGGGGCCGCTGACCGCCGGCCGCGCCAAGGAGCTGCTCGGAACGAGCCGCAAGTATGCCCTCCCGCTGCTGGAAGAGCTCGATCGCCAAGGCCGCACTCGCCGCACCGGCGACACCCGCGAAGTCCTCGGCTGAACCCGACCGCCTGATCAAGCGGCGGATCTGCGTGAAGTCGTCCGCGCAATGAAGGCAGAGATCGTCGCGCGGCGCGATCCAGCGCGAGCTCGGAACAAGCAGCTCGACGTGGTCCGGCTCCCCTTCGAGAACGCCGAGCTCACGAAGCGCGCTCACCCCGGTGATCAGCACCTCGCCGCCGAGGTAGGCCAATGCAGCGCGACAGCGCGACGTTGTGCGGTGGCGGCCTGCTCCCCGGCACCCACAGGCCCGGAAGCCACGGCGCCCAGCCGATGCTGCGCAGATGCCGGCACACGACGCTGCGCGCGAGACCGTGACGCTCCTGAGGCGAACGGGCGTCGATGAACCAACCCCGCCGCGCCTGCCGGTGCAATCCCCGCGAACCGAGCCATGCGCGCATCATGGAGGGCGCGCCTCGCGGCTGGTGAGATCTCAGTCCTGGGCTGTGGAGAACCGTCGGCACGGCGGCGGACTGCCCTGCGCAGCACGCCGTCGGCACGCCGGCGGACTGCGCTGCGCAGCACGGTCAGCGGACCTCGACGACCGCCTCGACCTCGACGGGGGCGTTCAGCGGCAGCGACGCGGTCCCGACCGCTGAGCGCGCATGGCGCCCGCGGTCGCCGAAGACCTCC
>DATKBU010000004.1:0-7591 GCA_035513815.1 Egibacteraceae bacterium | reverse complement strand
CCCGAGCGCCGTTCGGTTCTGGACCTGTCAGCCGAGCTGCTCGTGACCCAGGCGGTTGGCGAGACTGGGAGCGTCCGCCTGCGGCGCTGGGACCACTGATCGCTCGGATGGAGCTGTCAGGGCTGCAATCGCGTGTGCACGACCGGCTTCAAGCCAAGCATGACGCGCGCGAGCGAGCGCTGTCAGCTTCTCGACGCGCCATCCGCTCGTCCGCGAAGGCGATCCGGGCCATCCATCGGGGGGAGCAGGAACCGGCCGCAGCGCTGCTGGAGGAGGCGGCGGAGGCCATCGACGCCGCGCTCGCGGCCTGCGCGGGCCAGCCTCAGGTGCAGCACGCCGGCTTCATCTTCGATGCGCAGAAGGAGTACGCCGAGGGGCGCACCACATTCGCGCTCATCACCGACTCGCCTCTTCCGTCGCCTGACGACCTGCGCGTGGACGAAGCGGCGTACGTCAACGGACTCGCGGAGACCGTCGGCGAGCTGCGCCGGCATCTGCTCGACGTGCTGCGGGCCGGCGACATCCAGCGCTGCGAGATGCTTCTGGGGCAGATGGACGAGATCTACGCCCTGCTGGTCACGATCGACTTCCCCGATGGCGTGACCGCGGGCCTGCGCCGCTCGACTGACGTGGCCCGCTCCATTATTGAGCGCACCAGAGGCGATCTCACCACTGCGCAGGTCCAAGCGCAGCTGCGCGAGGCCCTTGATGCGCACCGCCGCGACGTGCTGGGCGAGTAAGCCGGGCTGCTACGATTCCCCTTCGCGACGGCGGCGCCCGCCGCGCCCAGGGGCCATAGCTCAGTTGGTAGAGCGCTGCGTTCGCAATGCAGAGGTCAGGGGTTCGAATCCCCTTGGCTCCACTCGATCTGACAGCGCGCGAGTCCGCGCCGACGAGTTCGTCCCTGGCCCCGCTGTCGGTGAGTCTGTGATGCACAGCCGACGGCTCCTCGCCGCCCGGCGTCACGCTCTGCAATCGTCGTGGAACCCCCGCGCGCGATCCGGCGTCTGACCGTCCACCAACCCCCTAGGGGAGTAGTAGACGCGACAGACGGGAGATCACGATGGGCGGAACGGCGAAGCGAACGAGGCTCGCAGGCGCGGCAGCGGTTGTGGCGCTGCTGGCGGGCGCCTGCTCTGGCGGCGGTGCGACCGGCGATCTGGCGACTGACAGCGTTGAGTCGCCAGCCCAGGAGTGGGCTGTCGAGGTCGAGGAGGAAGCCTTCGACGAGGCGTTGCCGGGGCTCAACCCGCCGAACGGCGAGCCGTATCCGGACCCCTACTTCCGCAACCCCGGCGTGAACCCGTTCATCGACACCCGCGACGATGTGCTGTCGACGTTCGCGGTGGATGTCGATACCGCGTCGTATACCGTCGCGCGCCGCTGGGTCGTCGACGGCAACCTGCCGCACCGCGACAGCGTCCGGGTCGAGGAGTTCGTCAACTACTTCGACCAGCGGTATGCCCCGCCGGTCGAGGGCGCGTTCGCGATCCACTCCGACGGCGCACCGACCCCGTTCGTCCAGAACGACCGCTACCAGCTCATGCGCATCGGCCTGCAGAGCGCCGCGCCGTTCGCTGGGGAGCGCAAGGACGCGGCGCTGACGTTCGTGATCGACGTGTCCGGATCGATGGACATGGAGAACCGCCTCGGCCTGGTGCGCCAATCATTGCGCCTGCTCATCGACGAGCTGGGCGCCCGCGACACCGTGGCCATCGTCGTGTACGGCAGCACGGCGCGCCTGGTGCTGCCGCCGACGTCGATCGCCGAGCGCGAGACGGTGATCGCCGCCGTCGAGTCGCTGCGCCCAGAGGGATCCACGAACGCCGAGGCAGGGCTGCACATGGGCTACGAGCTGGCCTACGAGGCGTTCCGACCAGGCGGCATCAACCGCGTCATCCTGGCCTCCGACGGCGTGGCCAACACCGGAGTGACCGGGGCCGACGGCATCCTGTCGCAGATCCGAGAGCACGCGGACGCGGGCATCCAGATGGTCAGCCTTGGGTTCGGGATGGGCAACTTCAACGACGTGCTGCTCGAGCAGCTGGCCAACGACGGGGACGGGTTCTACGCCTACATCGACGATCTGCGCGAGGCGGAGCGGCTGTTCGTCAACGACCTAACGGCCACGCTGCAGACCGTGGCGCTCGACGCCAAGGCCCAGGTCGAGTTCAACGGCGAGACTGTCGAGAGCTATCGCCTGGTGGGCTTCGAGAACCGCGCCGTGGACGACGAGCGGTTCAGAGACGACACCGTCGACGCGGGCCAGATCGGCGCCGGGCACAGCTCGACCGCGCTGTACGAGGTGGCGCTGCGCCCTGAGGCCGTGGACGATCGCCTGGCCACGGTGCGGCTGCGATGGACCGACCCTGACACCCGTGAGTCGGTCGAGATCGCCCACGACGTCCGCCGCGGCGACTTCGCGTCGTCGTTCGATGCCGCTGCGCCGCAGCTGCAGCTCAGCGCGGTGGTCGCCGCGTACGCAGAGGTGCTGCGCGAGAGTCCATGGGCGCTGGGCTATGGCCTGAGCGACGTCGCCGCGCGCGCCGCTGCGCTTCCGCCAGGTCTGCTAGAGGATCCGCGCGCGCGGGAGTTCATCGAGCTGGTCGGAGCGGCCGCCCGGCTTTCGGGTTGACGGGCGCGCGCCGGCCGGAGGAACGGGGGTCCCTCCGGTCGGCGCGTCATCCCTTCTGGCGTGCAGCAGAGCCCTGAACCCCAGGGCCGGCTTGATGGTGTTTATGGCGTTGATGTTCTGGGGATGGGCGGCGCGCCGACGGTGCTAGAGCGGGGGAGCTTCGCGGTACTGGCCGTCGGCCCGCGGTACCCGCGCGTCCTCCGCCCATAGGGAGGTGCCTCATGGCGCGTTTGCGGATCGTTGCCCTCGGTTCTGTGCTTCTCCTGCTCGCTGGCGCTACGGCCGCCAGCGCAGGGGCATTCGCGCAGGGGCCGCTGGTCGCCGTGTCGGGAGCGAGCCCCTTCAACGCTTGCACCGACGATGACGTCGGCTCTCAGCCGGGGACGGTGTTCCCCGACAGCGAGGTGGAGCCGTACGTCGATGTGAACCCAACCGATCCAGACAACATCATCGGCGTGTGGCAGCAGGACCGCTGGTCCAACGGCGGCGCCCGCGGCAACGTGGCTGGCGTCAGCATGAACGGCGGCGCGAGCTGGAGCATCGTCCCGCTGCCTGGCGTCACCCTGTGCACCGGCGGAGCCTTCCAGCGCGCCAGCGACCCATGGGTGTCCTTCGCCCCTGACGGGACGGCGTACGCGATGAGCCTGGTGCTCGACATCTCCCCGCCGGCAGGCAGCGAGGGCGGCTTCGGACCCAACGGCATGGTGGTCAACCGCTCGACGGACGGCGGAGTGACGTGGGGGCCGCCGACGACGCTGGTGACCACGACCGATCCTCGGACCCTGCACGACAAGAACTCACTCACCGCTGATCCGACCGACGCTGACTTCGCCTACGCCGTCTGGGACAGGCTAAGGATCCCCCAGGGGGCCGTGGTGCAGCCCGAGAACGCAGTGGCGATCGGGTTTAAGGGACCGATCCTGTTCACGCGCACGACCGACGGAGGCGACAGCTGGGAGACTCCGCGGGTGATCTACGACCCGGGCGGGATCAACCAGACCATCGGCAACCAGATCGTCGTGCATCCTGACGGCACCGTCATCAACTTCTTCAACGAGATCCTTAACTTCCGCAACGATGACGGCGGCAGCCAGTTCGACTTCAACCTGGCGCTGCTGAGGTCGCCCGACAAGGGCGAGACGTGGCTGCCGACGGGACGGCCGCTGCGAGTGCAGAAGATGCAACCGGCCGGGGTGACCACGCCCGACAGCGGAACGCCGGTACGCGCGGCCGCCGTGCTGTTCGACGTTGCCGTCGATGCCAGTTCCGGCGCGCTGTACGCCGTGTGGCAGGACGCGCGCTTCACCGGCACGGAGGCGGTCGCGTTCTCGATGTCCAACGACGGCGGATTCACGTGGACCGCGCCGATCAAGATCAACCAGACGCCGACCAACATCTCGGCCGCTCGCCAGCAGGCGTTCATCCCCGAGGTGGCGGTGACCGGCAGCGGCGTCGTAGCCGTCAGCTACTACGACTTCCGCAACGATGTCGCCGGCCCGCAGGAGCTGGCGGACCACTGGCTGGTCCACTGCCACGCGGCCTGCTCCGACCCCGTCAGTTGGGCTGATGAGACGCGCGTCACCGACGTGTCGTTCGACTACGCGGTCGCGCCGTTCGCCAACGGCCTGTTCCTCGGCGACTACGTGGGGCTGGGGACAGACCAGAACGGGATCCTGCCGTTGTTCTCGGTCACCACGGCGACCGACCCGGCCAACGTCGTCTTCCGGCGCCACGAGTAGCTGCCGAGTCTGCTGAGCGCGTCGGCAGCCCCCGTCGCGCCGGGCCTGGACGGGTCGGCACGCGGGCGGTGCCTGGCGCGGGACCGCCTCGCGCGGCGCTGCGTCTGCGCGCGGCGATCTAGCGTCAGAGTGCTAGACCCAGCCGCTCAGCCACATCCGCGCGTTCCACGCGCCTTTCGACATCTCCAGGCCCGACAGCACCGGGTACCAGAACAGGAACGAGGCGACCGCGATCGTAGCGAGAAACCCTGGTATCCACGACGTCCATCGCAATCGGAGCGTTCGCAGACCCACGTAGGCGAGCGCCAGCGCGGTGAAGGGGACGACCGGCACCATGTAGAACAGGAACAGCGGCCGCTGCTGCAACAGCCACGGCACGTATTGGGCGAGGAGGAACAGCAGGATCGCCGCGGCCCGCCAATCGCGGCGGCCAAGCGCCGCCCAGGCCAGCAGCGGATAGGCGGCGAGCGCGAGCCACCAGATCGCCGGGTTGCCGATCCCCACGATGTGCTCGACGTTGCCTTCCTCGACCAGGCACTTGCCTTCCGCGGCCTTCTCCTGGGTGCAGGACTCGTAGTGGTAGGCGACGGGACGCAGGATGATCGGCCATGTCCATGCGGCGCTGCGGTAGTCGTGGGTTGCTTCCAGGTTGCGGTGGAACTGCAGGATCTCGCCCTGTTCCTCCCACCAGGCGGCGATCACGTCGCTCGCCGGCGCGTCACAGGCGCCCGCCGGGCACAGGCGCTCTGCCTTGCGCGTGTTCTCGAGATTCGCGAACCATCCGACGTAGCTGAACAGGTAGACGGCTGCGGGCACGATCACAAGCGTTGCGAGGCCGGTCGCCGCGAGGCGCACCGGGCGCGCCAACAGCCGTCCTGTGATTCGACGACGCCATGCCATATCGCTGACCAGGATGAACAGCCCGGCCGCGCCGATCGCGAAGATGCCCGACCATTTGCTCGCAAGCGCCAGCCCGAAGGCGATCCCTGCCAGCCAGCGATAGGGATGGGCGATGCGCGGGACAGCTCCGTTCGCGCCGTCGGCCACCGCCCACTGGCGGTCCCGATCAATGAGCAGAAGCCAGAAGCCCGCGATGACGAACGTCATCGCGAAGATGTCCAGCATGGCGATGCGGCTCATCGTGAACGCGAGACCGTCGATTGCGACGAGCAGCGCGGCCAGCCCTGCGATCCCGCGATGGCGGAACAGGCGCAGGCCGGCGAAGTAGGTGAGGAGCACCGCGACCGTCCCGGCTGCTGCGGCCGCGGCGCGCCAGCCGACTGAGTCGAAGCCGAAGATGGCGATACCCGTGGCGATGAGCCACTTGCCGACCGGCGGGTGGACGGCGAAGTCCTCCTCGACGCCTCGCTGGAGATACTGGTGGGCGTCGTTGGCGTAGTAGGTCTCGTCGAAATAGATCTCGCTGGGATGCCCGAGGTTGTAGAAGCGCAGGATGCCGGCGACCGCGACCACCACGAGCGGCACGAGGATCGCAATTGCTCGGCGACGGCGCAGCTGCTCAGGCGTGAGCGGGGCACCGGTCTGCGGTGGTGGAGCGCCGTCGGGGGGCGGCAGCGAGTCGGTCTCGATGGCCATGAACGGGAAAGTCTAGGCAGCGGCGCACGCGTGCGCTTGCACCGCCCTCGCGCCTGCGCCGTCGCGCCAGCCGCGGCTTCGGGCGCGGGAGCGCGGCTAGGCGCCTGCCATCCTGGGTTCGCCGCCGTCTGATCCGCTGACGGAAGTGCGAGGCTTGAACCCGGAACCGATGATCGAGCGGCGCCTGCTGAGTCACTGTGCGCGGGTGTCGGCTTGGGCGGCCACATGAAGCGGAGGCATAGCGTGGATGGGTCAGGTCCGCGGGCCGATCGAGCGGATCAGCCTGCGCGCGGTTCCAGTGCCGGCCGGCTGGTCCTTGTCGCAACGCCGATCGGCAACCTCGGCGATCTGTCGCCGCGCGCGGCGGAGGCGCTGGGCTCGGCCGATGTCGTCGCCGCCGAGGACACCAGGAGAACGGGCGTGCTGCTCAAGCACATCGGCGTGCGTGTGCGCATGGTCAGCTACCACGACCACAACGAGGACACCCGGACTGCCGAGCTGCTCGACCGGGTCGCCGGCGGCGAGACGGTGGCGATGGTGACGGATGCAGGCACGCCGGGTCTCGCCGATCCTGGTTATCGCCTGGTACTCGCGGCGATCGAGCGCGGTCTGGCGGTCGAGGCGGTGCCGGGACCGGCCGCGGCGCTGCAGGCGCTGGTGCTGTCGGGCCTGCCGATGGACCGCTTCGCGTTCGAGGGCTTCCTCCCGCGCAAGCCTGGAGCCCGCGCGCGGCGCCTTGCGGAGCTCGCCGAGGACCCTCGCACCCTTGTGTTCTACGTCGCCCCCCATCGCGCGGCAGAGGACCTCGCGGCCATGGCGGAGGCGTTCGGCGACCGACCGGCCGCGCTGGCGCGCGAGCTGACCAAGCTGCACGAAGAGTTATGGCGCGACACGCTGCCGGCGTTGGCGCGGCGCGCCGAGGCCGAGGCGGTTCGCGGAGAGGTCACTGTGGTGGTCGCCGGGGCACCGGCTGAGGCCTTCGAAACGCCGGATGGCCCGGCGCTGGCTGCGCGCGTTCAGGGGCTGGTGGCGGGAGGGGTCGACAAGAAGACGGCGATCACCGAGGTCGCCACGGCGGCCGGCGTTCCACGGCGCCGCGTCTACCAGTCGGTTATCGACAACCCGTAGGGCATTGTCCGCGACGACAGCCTCGGCGATGCGGGGATGTCCGGGCGCGCGGTCGGCGGGCGTGTGTGGAGTTGGGGAAGCGCTCGCGCCCGCCCGCCGGGTGGTTGGCGGGCGGGTGCCGGGGGGTTGGGCGTCGGCTGCGGCTGCGGTGGTTGTGCGGTTAGAAGGGCAGGGTCCAGTCTCGGTGGTAGGGGCCGGTGTCTGGCGGGGCGCGGCCGGGGTCGGCGCGGGGCGGCGCGGGGCCTGGCGGGTCTTTCGATCCGGGTGCGGCCGTCGGTGGGGGCTGGTTGGCTGGTTGGCTGCAGTGGGGGCAGGCGCCGGGCTGGTCGGCCGGCGCGACGGCTGCGGGGTCGGGGTGGTCCAGGGGGGTGCCGTTGGGCATGGAGGTCCAGGCGCGGTGGCCGCGGCGGATGGTGATCTGGCCGCTGTCGGGGTTCAGGGCGACGGTCCAGCCGTGCTTGTGGACGGTGGTGTGGTGGGGGCGGGAGAAGTC
>DATKBU010000003.1:0-12219 GCA_035513815.1 Egibacteraceae bacterium | reverse complement strand
TCGCGGCCAGCGTTCGGGTCGCCCGGGTGACGAAGGCGATCCTGGCGGGCTCGGAGCGCTCCGCCGATCAGTGACGGGGGGAAGCCGCGAGTCGCGGCGAGACGGCTCGGCTCGGCTGGGCGCGCTGTTGCGCTGGCTGTGTGGTGAAGATCTGCGCCAGGGAGTCGATGCGGTCCGGCTTGACCCCGTGCGCGACAAGGTACGGACCGACGCCGTCCCAGCGGCGGTCCAGGTGGGCGAGCGCCTGCAGAATCTCCTCACCGAGTCCACCTGGGGGCGGCCACGACGAGCGGGCGCTCAGCGGATGTGACAGCACCCGGGAGAGCATCAGCCGCATGCGCGCGCGCTCAGCCATCGACATTGGCAGGGCCATGGCGTAGTCCCACGCGATCAGTGAATCAGGGACATCAGCCACGCGTAACAGCAGGGCCGACAGCAGTCCGGTGCGATCTCTGCCCGTCGAGCAGTGGTGCACGGTCGGGATGTCAGTGGCCGCGATGACGAATGCCCGGGCGAGCGCGGTCCCGGCGTCGTCGAGCAGCCGGCGGTAAAGCTCTGCGCGCGTCGCCCCCGGATCTGCCGGGTGCGCCGAGCCGTCCCAGAAGCGCTGTGCGTACCTTGCAGGATCGTCGGCCTCCACCAGCGGAACGTGGAACCCTCGAATCCGCGGATCGCCGAAGTCAGCGGGGCCGAGCGCGCTGAGCTCGAAGCTGGAGCGCAGATCGATGTGCGCCGCCAAGCCCAAGGCGCGCAGCGCCCTGCGATCCGCGCCGGTGAGCTCAGCCGGCGAGCTGGCACGGTAGGCGACGCCGTGCTTGGTGACCTTGTTGTCGCGGGTCGGGTATCCCCCGAGGTCCCGGAGATGTCCCCCGCCTTCGAGCGGGATCTCGCGCAGCCCTGCCGAGGGAACGGAAATGGAGAGGTCGCCGGACAGAACGTTGAGATCTGGTCGCGTCATGAGGGCTGGCTCCGGGGGCTTGAACCGTGCGCCGATGAACGCTGAACATCACACCGTTGGGCTGTGCAGCGACGGGCGATCCTTACCCTCGCCGAGAGCAGACCAAACGGGCGCCCGGGATATGCTCGCGGCGTGGACAGGATCGAGCTCGTCGGGCTGCGGGTCTTCGGGCGGCATGGGGTCTTGGAGTCCGAACGTCGCGACGGCCAGACCTTCGTCGTCGATGTGTCGCTGGAGATCGATCTGGCGCCTGCCGGCGCCAGCGACCAGCTGTCCGACACGGTGGACTACGGCTCGCTCGCCCAGCGCATCGCCGCCGCGGTCGCCGACACGCAGTTTCGCCTGCTGGAGGCGCTTGCGGCGCACCTCGCGTCGCTGGCGCTCGGTGATCCGCGCGTGCGCGCCGCCACCGTGCGCGTGGCGAAGCCAGACCCTCCCATCCGCCTCGAGCTGAGCGATGTGGCCGTGACAGTGCGACGTGAACGGCGCGCACCGCAATGAGCGCCATCCTGCCCCCCATCGGCCGCTTGGAGCCCGTCTTTCTCGGGCTCGGCGCGAACCTCGGCGACCCGCTGGCGCAGCTGCAGTCCGCCGTGGAGGCGATCGACGCTGACGCGCGCACGACGGTGCAGACGGTTTCCAGCGTCTACGAGACTGAGCCGATCGGCGGTCCGCGCGATCAGCCGACCTATCTCAATATCGCGGTCTACGCACTGACCGGGAGGTCTCCGCGCCGGCTGCTGCGGGTGTGCGCCGACATCGAGGCGCGACTGGGGCGCGTGCGGGGCGAGCGCTGGGGCCCACGCGCGATCGACATCGACATCCTGCTCTACGCCGCGCGGGTGGTCCAGACTCGCGATCTGCAGATTCCCCACCCGCGTCTCGCCGAGCGGCCGTTCGCGTTGATCCCGCTCATTGAGGTCGCCCCGGGCATGAGCTTTCCCGACGGCACGAGCCTGACGAGCGCGCTGGCCAAGCTGGCGCCTGTCGAGGGCGTTCGCATGATCGGCTCGCAGGTCCGCTTGCCCGAGGGCAAGCTCGATTCCCCGCCTGCCCCGCCGGCGAGGCCGAGGATCGGCCGCGGGCGGCCTGGTCCATGATCCGCACCGCAGTCATAGGTCCGGGGAGGGTCGGCACGGCGCTGGCGATCGCGCTTCCGGACGTCTACGAAGTCGGCGCAGTCGTCGGCCGCGGCGCCGCCGCGCTGGCGCGATTCACCGCCAGTGTCCCGTCGGCGGTCGCTCAGCCGCTGGCCCAGGCGACCCGCTCGGCGCAGCTGGTGCTGATCTGCGTGCCCGACGACCAGCTGGAGTCCGTCGTCCGCTCCGCCGTTCGGGGCGACGGGGTGAGCGAGGGCAGCCGCTGGGTGCACACCAGCGGCGCCCACGGCGCGGGAGCGCTGCGGCCTGCGCGCCTGGCCGGCGCCGCAGTGGCCGCGTGTCATCCGGCGCAGACATTTCCTGATCCGCAAGCGGGCGCTCACTCCTTGGCAGGAGCGTCGTGGGCGGTGACGGCAGCGCACCCAGACCGGCGGTGGGCTCTCGATCTGGTCAGCGATCTCGGCGGCCGCGCGGAAGTCATCCCTGAGCGTTCGCGAACGCTGTATCACACCGCGCTCACGCTGGGATCCAACGGCACCTCATCGATCGTCACCGTGTCCAGAGAGCTGCTGCTGGCAGCCGGCGTCGCCGATCCCGCCGCATTTCTGCAGCCGCTGGCGCGGACCTCGGCTGACAATGCTGCGCGCGCCGGGGCGGCTGCGCTGACCGGGCCCGTCCGCCGAGGCGATGCGGCGACCGTCGCCGCGCATGTCGCCGAGCTGCGCACGGTGTTCCCCGAAGCGCTCGAGGCGTATTCGGCACTTGCGCGCCTCGCGCTGTCGCAGGCGCGGCGCGCCGGGCTCGCCGCCGACCGCGCGGCGGCGGTCGACAGGGCTCTGGAGGCTGGGTAGGTGCTCGTCACGACACGCAGCGATGAACTGCGCTCGGCGCTGGGGTTCGGGTCGCCGCCCCAGCGGGCGATTGCGCTGGTGCCGACCATGGGCGCCCTCCACGAGGGCCACCTGTCGCTGGTGCGCCGTGCGCGCACAGAGAACCAGCTCCTGGTGGTCAGCATCTTCGTGAACCCGCTGCAGTTCTCCGCCGGCGAGGACTACCAGCGCTACCCGCGCGATTCTGATGCCGACATCGCCCTGCTGGAGCGTGAGGGCGCGGACATCGTGTTCGCTCCCGATCCCGAAGGCTATGTCCCCGCCTGGCATCGCACAGTCGTCCGCGTCGAAGGGCCGCTGACCTCGACGCTGGAGGGCGGGGTGCGACCGGGCCACTTTGAGGGCGTCGCGACCATCGTCGCCAAGCTGCTGTCCAGTGTCGGCCCCGAGCGCGCGTACTTCGGCGAGAAGGACTATCAGCAGCTGCTCGTGGTCCGGCGCATGGTCCACGACTTGGATATCCCGACGCAGATCGTGGCGTGCCCGATCGTGCGCGACGCTGACGGGCTTGCGCTCTCCAGCCGCAACGCCTACCTGTCGCCGTCGCAGCGACAGCGCGCCCTGGCGCTGCCGTCGGCGCTGCGCGAGGCCGCCGCCGCCTGGGACGGGGACGCGGATTCTGCCAGGGTGCTGTTGCACCGTAGACTCCAGGCCGCATCTGGGATCAGCCTGGACTACGCGGAGGTCGTCGACCCGATGACCCTCGATCCGCTCGGGGGAATCATTGACTCGCCGGCGCGCGCGCTGGCGGCGGTGCGCGTGGGCGACACGCGCCTGATCGACAACGTCGGGCTGGGCCAGCCCGAGATCCAGCCGCGGCCGGCGGACACCGAGGAGCTGTAGAAGTGCTGCGTACGCTGATGAAATCCAAGCTGCATCGTGCGACGGTCACTGACGCGAACCTGCACTACCTCGGTTCGGTCACGCTGGATCCGCTGCTCATGGAGGCGGCCGATCTCGTCGAGCACGAGCGGGTGCAGGTGCTCGACCTCGACAACGGCGCCCGCTTCGAGACGTATGTGATCGCCGGGGACCGCGGCGGCGGGCAGGTATGCCTCAACGGCGCCGCCGCGCGCCTCGTTCACCCAGGCGACAAGGTCATCATCATCTCCTACGCCTCCTACAGCGACGAGGAGGTGCGCGAGCACCGCCCGACCGTCGTGCTGTGCGATCAAGCGAATCGGCCTCGCCGCGCGGGTCCGGAGTCGCCCGAGACGACCTGGGATGAGATCGGGGTCGGGGGAGGCGCGCTGGGATGACGGCGACGTCGCTGCACGGGCTGATCGCCGCCGCGGTGGCGGAGGACCTCGGCGCGAGCGGCGACGTGACGGCCGCCGCGACCGTCCCGCCCGCCGCTCAGGCGGCTGCGGATTTTGTGACCCGCGAGCGCGGCGTGATCGCTGGCCTCGACGCCGTCGAGGCGACGCTGAGGGCAGTGGACCCGTCCGTTTCGCTCGAGCGGCGGGCCGACGATGGCGATGCGGTGGTCGCGGGCGCCGTCGTCGCGCGCTGCGAGGGGTCGGCCCGAGGGATCCTTGCAGCCGAGCGCACGGCGCTCAATCTGCTGTGCCACCTCAGCGGTGTGGCCACTGAGACGGCGCGCTACGTGGACGCCGTGGCCGGCAGCGGCTGCGCGATCCGCGACACGCGCAAGACGCTGCCGGGGCTCAGGGCGCTCCAGAAGGCGGCGGTCGTCGCGGGCGGCGGCAAGAATCACCGGATGAGCCTGTCCGACGGCCTTCTGGTGAAGGATAACCACGTGGTCGCCGCGGGTGGCGTCGGCCAGGCCACGCGGTTGGCGCTGGACGCGGCCGACGGCTTGGGTGTCCAGATCGAGGTCGACTCGCTCGCTGAGCTCGACGAGGCGCTGGACGCCGGCGCGACGAGCGTGCTGCTGGACAACTTCTCGGTGGGCGATATGCGCGCGGCCGTCGAGCGCTGCCGCCAATCAGGCGACGTGTTCGTGGAGGTCAGCGGCGGTGTGACGCTGGCGAGCGTGCGCGAGGTGGCCCTCACCGGCGTCGATGCGGTGGCCGTGGGCGCGCTGACGCATTCGGCGCGCGCCCTTGACATCGGCCTCGACTTCGTCACCGCGCTGGCTGCGCGCAACGGAGGGCGCTGATGCTGCTCGCCGTCGACGTGGGCAACTCCCAGACGGTGATCGGGGTCTTCAACGGCGCCGAGCTCACCCAGCACTGGCGCATCTCCACTGACGCGCGGCGTACGGCGGATGAGCTTGCGCTGCTGTTTCAAGGTCTCATGGCATTTGAGGAGCTGTCGTTCTCGCGCAACGTTCATGGCGTCGTGATGTGCTCGGTCGTCCCGACCATCACCGAAAGGCTGCGCGAGATGACGATGGGCTACTTCCACTACCCACCGGTGGTCGTGGAGCCCGGCACGCGCACGGGGATCGCCATCAAGATGGAAAACCCGCGCGAGGTCGGTGCCGACCGGCTTGTCAATGCGCTGGCGGCGCATGCCGAGTTCGGCGGGCCCGGCATCGTCGTGGACTTCGGGACGGCGACCAGCTTCGACGTCTACAACGCAGCCGGCGAGTTCATCGGGGGCGCGATCGCGCCCGGAATCCAGACGTCCATGGACGCGCTGTTTGCACGCGGCGCCCAGCTGCGCACTGTCCAGCTGAGCCGGCCGCGCCGAGCGATCGGACGCAGCACCGTGGAGGCCACCCAGTCGGGCGCGGTGTTCGGATTCGCCGGCGGGGTTGATCGCATCGTCGAGGAGCTGACATCGGAGCTGGACGCCGGAGAAGCAGGCCCGGTCGTGGTGGCCACGGGGGGCATGGCTGAGGCAGTCGTCGAAGCGTGCAGGCTCATCAAGGTGCATGACCCGTGGCTGACGCTCAAGGGCCTGAGAATCGTCTGGGAGCGCAACGCGTAGTGGCCCGCGCCGAGCTAGTGGGGAGACCGCAGCGATGATCTCGAAGGTGCTGGTGGCCAACCGCGGCGAGATCGCGATCCGCGCGTTTCGCGCCGCCTACGAGCTGGGGATCCGCACCGTCGCTGTCTACACTCATGAGGATCGCTCGTCGCTGCATCGGCTCAAGGCTGATGAGGCCTACGAGATCGGTCAGCCCGGGCACCCGGTCCGCGCCTATCTCAACGTCGAGCGCCTTGTCTCCACGGCGCAGGCGGTCGGCGCCGATGCGATCTACCCGGGGTACGGATTCCTGTCGGAGAGCCCAGAGCTTGCGAAGGCCTGTGAGCGCGCCGGGATCTGTTTCGTCGGCCCGTCTGCAGAGGTGCTCGCGCTGACCGGCGACAAGATGCGCGCGCGCCAAGTCGCCGAGGAGGCGGGGCTGCCGGTCCTGCGCGCTTCCGGTTCGATCGCTGACGCCGCCCACGCGCGATCCGCCGCCGAGGAGATCGGCTACCCGGTCTTCGTCAAGGCTGCGTCCGGCGGGGGAGGGCGCGGTCTGCGACGTGTGGAGGCGCCCGCGGATCTCGCCCGCGCGGTGGAGACAGCCGTGCGTGAGGCGGAGGGCGCCTTCGGCGACGGAACGATTTTCCTCGAGCAGGCGCTGGATCGGCCGCGGCACATCGAAGTGCAGATCCTCGCCGACGGTGAAGGCGGAGTCATCCACCTGTATGAGCGCGACTGCTCGGTTCAGCGGCGCCACCAGAAAGTGGTCGAGATCGCCCCGGCCCAGAACCTGGAGGATGAGCTGCGGAAGCGCATCTGCGCAGACGGCGTGCGCTTCGCCGAGTCGGTGCGCTACCGAAACGCCGGCACGGTCGAGTTCCTCATGGGCGAAGACGGCCGGCACGTGTTCATCGAGATGAATCCGCGGATCCAGGTCGAGCACACCGTCACTGAGGAGACGACTGATGTCGACCTCGTCCAGTCGCAGCTGCGGATCGCCGGCGGGGCGACGCTGAGCGATCTTGGGCTGTCGCAGGATTCGATCCAGCAGCGCGGTGCGGCGATCCAGTGCCGCATCACGACGGAGGATCCCTCGAACGGCTTCCGCCCCGACACCGGCCGGATCTCGGTCTACCGGTCCGCGGGCGGAGCGGGAATCCGGCTCGACGGCGGGTCGGGCTACGTGGGCGCCGAAGTGACGCCGTACTTCGATTCCATGCTCGTCAAGCTCACCGCCCGCGGAGCGGACTTGCCGGCCGCGGCCAGGCGGGCGCGGCGCGCGCTGGCTGAGTTCCGCATTCGCGGCGTGCAGACCAACATCGCGTTCCTCAGCGGCGTGCTGTCCGATCCGGACTTCCTGTCTGGCCACGTGTCGACGTCGTTCATCGACGAGCGGCCGGAGCTGACGGATGTCCGCGCCGGCGCCGATCGCGCCACCCGCCTGCTCGACCTGCTGGCCGACGTGACGGTGAACCTGCCGCACGGCCCGGCCCCGATCGGCCCTGACCCTGTCGAGAAGCTGCCGCCGGCGCCCACGCACGAGCCTGCGCCGGGATCGCGCCAGCGTTTGGAAGAGCTCGGTCCCGCCGGGTTCGCCGAGTGGCTGCGGGCCTCGGAGCCTCTCGGGGTCACCGACACCACGATGCGCGATGCGCACCAGTCGCTGCTGGCCACCCGCATGCGCACGTTCGACATGGTCATGGCCGCTCCGCACATCGCGGCCGCGCTTCCTCAGCTGCTGAGCTTGGAGGTATGGGGCGGTGCCACGTTCGACGTGGCCCTGCGCTTCCTTGGCGAGGATCCGTGGGAGCGCCTCGCCAGGATTCGCGAGGCGGTGCCGAACCTGGCCCTGCAGATGCTGCTGCGTGGCCAGAACGCCGTCGGCTACACCGCCTACCCCCCGGAGCTGGTGCGCGCATTCGTCGCTGAGGCGCGCTCGACCGGTGTGGACATCTTTCGGATCTTCGATGCGCAGAACGACGTCAGCCAGATGCGCCCGGCCATCGAGGCGGTGCTCGAAGCCGGCGGCGTCGCGCAGGGGACGCTGTGCTACACAGGCGATCTGTCCGATCCCGGCGAGCCGCTGTACACGTTGCGCCACTACCTGGGCGTCGCGCAGGGAGTGATTGAGGCGGGGGCGCACATGCTGTGCGTGAAGGACATGGCCGGGCTGCTGCGCGCGCCGGCTGCGCGGACGCTGATCTCGGCGCTGCGAAGCGAGTTCGACGTCCCGGTGCAGCTGCACACGCATGACACGGCGGGCGGGCAGCTCGGCACCTACATGGCGGCGATCGAGGCGGGTGTCGACGCCGTGGATGGCGCGGCCGCGCCGCTGTCAGGCATGACCAGCCAGCCCAACCTCATGGCTATCGTCGCCGCGACCGACTACACGCCGCGCTCCACAGGGCTGTCGATGGAGGCACTCGGCGACCTCGAGCCGTACTGGGAGGCGGTTCGCACCATGTACGCGCCGTTCGAGTCAGGGCTGCGCTCGCCGACCGGAACGGTGTACCGCCACGAGATCCCCGGCGGGCAGCTATCCAACCTGCGGCAGCAAGCCGCGGCGCTCGGGCTTGCGGAGCGCTTCGAGGAGGTCGAGCGGCTTTACGCACGCTGCGACAAGCTCCTCGGCAGGCTCATCAAGGTCACTCCCACCAGCAAGGTCGTCGGCGATCTGGCGCTGTACCTGGCCTCCGCGGGGATCGACCCTGACGACCTCGAGGCCGATCCGGGGTCCTTCGATCTGCCCGACTCGGTCATCGGGTTCCTCAAGGGGGAGCTCGGCCCCCCGCCAGGCGGGTGGCCGGAGCCGTTCCGCTCGAAGGTGCTGGCCGGGCGCGACCAGGAGATCGCCGAGCCGCAGCTCGATGAGCAGCAGCTGGCCCGTCTGTCCGGCCCTGAGCGCCGTGCCGCCCTCAACGATCTGCTGTTCCCAGGGCCGGCGCGGGAGCAGCGCGACGTCGCCGAGCGCTACGGCGACGTGTCGGTCGTGCCGACGCGCGCGTACTTCTATGGCCTCGCTCCGGCCGAGGAGCTCGCCGTGGATCTTGAACGCGGCGTGCGGCTGCTCATCTCGCTGGAGGCGATCGGCGCACCCGACGAACGCGGCATCCGCACCGTCCTGTGCAGCCTGAATGGTCAGACCCGGCCGGTCGATGTCCGCGACCAGTCGGTGCAGGCCAAGACCGCTCGAGTCGAGAAGGCGGACCCTGCGGACCCCGGACACGTGGGGGCGCCGCTGACCGGTGTCGTGACGCTCGCGGTGCGGGCCGGGGACGACGTATCGGCGGGGGACCAGCTCGCGACCATCGAGGCGATGAAGATGGAGTCTTCGGTGAGCGCGCCCAGCGACGGTGTGGTCGAGCGGCTGGGCGCCAGCTCGGGCACCAACGTTGAGCCCGGCGATCTGCTGGTGGTTCTGCGCCCCAAGGCGTAGGCGTCGGGCGAGGACAAGTCGGCCTTCATCTGCCCCCCCGGCATGCCGATCCTTTCAACGTGACGATCGCCTGACGCGGTCACGGCATGAGCCAGCCGTCGCCGCCGGTGGGAAAGGAGGCGCGTCGTCGTGAGCGGATTCTTCGCCAGCGCCCTGACGGGCGCCCGCTCCAGGCTGCGCGCGCCGACTACCTTGCTCGCTCGAACCCAGGCGGTTTTCCTAGGGATCACGCTCCTCTCGGCGGTTCCGGTGTTCTTCGCGATCGCAGTGCGCGGCGCCGGTGAGCCGGCCGCGGAGGTGCTCGGCTATGTAGCCCTGCTCGGCCTGTCGCTGTGGTGGATGCGCAACGCAGCGGTGCGCAGCGCCACCGCCGTCGCCGAGATCGGCGAAGCCGTGGGCCTTCTGGTCGTGCTGTCGGCGCTGTCAGACCTGACTGCCGGCCATGTGCTGCTGTTCATCGCGCTCGCGTATCGCTCGCTGTTCGGCGGCCCGCGCCGGGCGACGGTCAGGGTCGCGCTGTACCTGAGCGCCCTCGTGGCCGCGCACGCCGCAGCTGGTGTGCTGGACGAAGTTATCTTCTTGATTCCCGCAGTGCCCGCGGTCGCCACACTCACCCATACGCTCGCAACGAGCATCCATCGCCAGGAGCGGATGCGCCGCCGGGAGCAGCTGCTGATCTCGGCGAGCGCGTCGCTATCCGCCGCGCTGACGGTCGAAGAGGCAGGCCAGGAGCTCGCGCGCACCGCGCGGGCGCTTGCCGGCGCCGATCCCCGAGGCGCTCGAGTGGAGGTATGGATCCGCGAGGGCGACAGCCTCACCCGATTGGCGACCTCCGGTCGGCGCCGTGCAGGGCTTTGGGAGCCGGTGGCGATGAGCGCCCTCGCCGACGGGGTGCGTGAGCGCCTCGAGGCCCGCGGCGCTGTCACGCGAGATGAGCTGCGCGCAGGTGATTCTGACCCGCAACCCGGGCTGGACGCCCTCGCCGGAGACGAGACGGGGCCGTGTCTGCTGGCGCCGATGGTCGCCCATCAGCGGTGTGAGGGCGTGATTGTGCTGGCCTCGCCTGATCGCTCGATCAGCGAATGCACGCCGGCGTTGGAGGTGCTGGCGGCGGAGGCGAGCCTCGTGCTGGAGCGCGTGCGGCTGACTGGCGACCTGCGCAACAGCGAGAAGCGATTCCGCTCACTGGTGCTGCATGCATCGGACGGCATCACGGCGGTCGATGCCGACTTCATGATCACCTATCAGAGTCCATCGTTCGGCCGGCTCCTGCACCGCGACTCCGACGGCCTGGTCGGCGCGCCGCTCGAGCTGCTGATCCATCCCGACGACGCCGCCGATGTGCTGATGACCCTCGGCGCCGTCAGGCATCCGGCGGTCGGCAGGGTCGAGGCGCGGCTGCGCCGGTCCGACGGCGCCTACGTGCAGGTCGAAGCCGTCACGAACAACATGCTGGCCGATCCCGACGTGGGGATGATCGTGCTCAACGTGCGCGACATCGGCGAGCGCAAGGCCCTTGAAGCGCAGCTGGCCCACCAGGCGTTCCACGATCCTCTCACGAACCTGGCGAATCGCGCGCTGTTCGCCGAGCACGTCCAGCAGGCGCTTGGCCGGGCGCGCCGCAGTGACTCCAAGGCTGCAGTCCTCATGCTGGATCTGGACGATTTCAAGGGCGTGAACGACACGCTCGGCCATGCCGCCGGTGACCGGTTGCTGACGGTGCTCGCGGAACGGCTGCGAGCATGCGTCCGTCCCTCCGACACGCTCGCCCGCCTTGGCGGGGATGAGTTCGCCATCCTCGTCGAGCAGGGCGCCGGCGAGGACCATGTCGCGACCGTCGCCGATCGCGTGCTGGCAGAAATGGGCGCCGCCGTGGAGCTGGAGGGCACGCGGGTGCAGGTCGGGGCGAGCATCGGCATCGCAATCAGCGCATCCGGCCGGGAAAGCCTCGACGAGCTGCTGCGTCAAGCCGATACCGCCATGTACCAAGCCAAAGCGAGCGGGAAGGGCCGATCAGCCACGTACGAGCCCGCGATGCGGGAGCTGGCCCGGCGGAGTGCTCAGGGGGCCGCGCCGCAACGTAATGGCAAGAAATAGCCATTCACTCAGCTGGGCCGTCTGCCGATTCTCTGGACGTGGTCGCTCATCCCTTGTCGGGGCGCGACTTCCAATACATGCGGCGGTGCGCGGCGGGCGCGGAAGCGGAGTGACGGGGCGGATGATGAGGCGGTTGGGCGATATCGCCCAAGCAGCGTGGCGCACGGCGCCGGGCGGGCCCTTGGCCCGGACCCGGCTGCTGTTTCTGTTCGTCACCCTGCTCTCGGCGGCCCAGTCGCTCCTCGCAATCACCGTCAGTCCAGCCGACGATTCCCGACTCGTCACTCCCGCGTACATCGCGCTGCTGGCGCTGGTCGTGTGGTGGTCGCGTCCCTCCCGCTTGGCCCGCTGCGGTCCTGTGGCTGAGGTCATCGAAGCGTGCGGCTATGTGGTCGTGCTGGCGGGCGTCTCTGAGCTGAACAACAGCTTGGCGATCCTGTTCATCGCACTCGCGTACCGCTCGCTGTACGGATCCGCCGCGCGCGCGATGCTGCGCGCCGGCCTGTACATGGCGGCCTTCGTGGCCAGCTACGCCATAGCCGGGACGCTCGCCGAGCGCCTGACGGAGATCCTGTTCCTGATCCCGGTGCTCCCGATGTGCACGCTGCTCACCTTCTCTGTCGCGGGCATCGTCAATCGTCAGGAGCGCTCGGCCGCGCGCGAGAGCGCGCTCGTCAGAGCAAGCCCGGCGCTGGTGGCGACCGAGCTGCCGGACGAGGCCTGCCGCGTCCTCGCAGACGTCGCCGTGTCGCTGGCGCAATCGCCGGCGCGCGCCGACGTGTGGCTGTGGTCGGAGGGGGAGCTGGTCAAGGTGGCGTCGGCGGGTGAGCGGACTCCCGGCCCGACCGTGGTGGACAC
>DATKBU010000002.1:0-6884 GCA_035513815.1 Egibacteraceae bacterium | reverse complement strand
GACGATCTCAACCCGCTGCCACCGCGGCCGGCCCGCCCGCTTTCCTGATCTCCGGGGTATGCAGCCGCCACTGAGCGATCTGCTTGCCGTTCATGGGTCGGCGCTACAGGAGGGCGGGTGCGGCGCGGTGGGTGCGCGTCGGCACTGAGCTGCGAGCGCCTCTCGGGCTGCGCGCCACGATCCGGACCACAGTCACGTGGCAGGGGCGGCCCGGCTCGGACCGCCCCTGCCCGCCTCACCGCCCAGCTACGCGGCGCGCACCACCGGCGGCGCCGGCGCGGCCTCGACCGGCGGCTCCCCGGCGCGGTGGGCCAGCGCGCTCACCAGCGAGCGGGTGAACTCACCGACGGCGACAAGCACAAGCCCGGTGAGCACCGGGTGCATCCACTCGGCGCGCAGCTCCTGGCCGAAGGCGGCGAAGGCTGAGTAGCCGAGGATCCACGCCAGGCCGGCGCCGACAGCGACGGCGATGGTCTGGGTCAGCGCGGCGGGCGCGCGGAACGGGATGAGGTCGTCGAGGGCCCGCAGCACGACGGACAGGCCCAGCGCCAGTGCAATGAGAATCAAGAAGGCGTACATGTCCATCACTCCTACGTTCGGGTCGTCGAGACGCTTCGTCTCGCTCATGTTCTTGGACCAGCGAAGTGCCGCGTTGGTTACAGGCCGAGCGCGACGTTCTTGCCGACAATGGGGGAGTGGATGTCGACCCGGATCTGGTGCGCGCCGTTCAGCGCGGTGAGCCAGGCGCGATGGACGCGCTCATCCGAGCGACCTACGCGCGCGTCTATTCGCTGTGCAGCCGTCTTCTCAATGACCCCTCGGACGCCGCAGACGCGACGCAGGAGGTGTACATCCGAGTGGTGCGCTCGGTGCTCGGCTTCCGCGCTGAAGCTTCTTTCGGGACCTGGCTGCACCGGGTCACCGTGAATGTCTGCGCGACCGCGCTGCGCCGCCGTGGGGATGTGCGCGCCCGTGGCCAGGTCGCGGGTCACGCCGCGTTCGCAGTGCCGGGCTCGCCGGACTTCCTCGCGTCCGGCGATGACACCGAGGGGCGGGTCGCCGAGCGAGATCAAGCTCGCCGCGTCGCGAAGGCGATCGCCGAGCTGCCCGACGAGGCTCGCGCTGTCGTGGTGCTGCGCGACGTGCAGGGGCTGTCGACCAAGGAGGCCGCGGCCGTGCTTGGAATCAGTGAGGGCGCCGTGAAGGTCCGTCTTCACCGGGCGCACGCAAAGCTGAGGGAGCTCGTCGATGAATGATCCAACTGCAGCGAAGAACAGGGTCTGCCGCGAGGTGCAGTCGCAGCTGCCTGACCTGGTCGCCGGGGCGCTTCCGTGGTGGCGCCGTCGGCTGGTGACGCTCCATCTGCGGCGCTGCCAGGATTGTCAGGAGGCGCTCCAGCGCCAGCGCGCCGTGGCTCGGGGGCTGGACGAGCTCGAGGCGGCGGCGAGCGCCGGCGCCGACGCAACGCCTCCCGAGGGACTGCTCGACTCCTTGCTCACCCAGGCCGAGCAGCCGGGCCTGCGCGGACGTGCGGCCGTCCCCGCTCGCGGCGCCGTCAGCGGTGCGCGCCCTGAGCTGTCCGTGGCGCTGCTCGTGATCGGGGCGGCGGTGGGAACGGCGGTCGGCTACGCGGCATGGCGAGCGGTTCGGGCCACGCGAGGCCGGTACGATCACGACGGCGCTTAGACGCTCGCCGCACAGCGCACACCCAGCGAAGTCGTCTAGATGGCGTCCCAGGGAACCGACTCGTAGATCGCGTGGAGCGCGCCCATGCGCTCGGCATCCACCTGCACATCCATGTCGTCGATCCGGCTCACCGGAGCGATCCCTCTAGAGTTGCAGACGAATGCGGCGTGGAAGGACGGAACATCGGCGAGCCGCAGGTGCGCGCGTCGCGATGCTCGGCCGCGTTGGCGCAGCCCGCCGTCGAGCAGCTGCATGGTGATCCCGGCCAGCGACGGGCCGTCGGGCCAGATCACTGCGTCGCCGTCGAAGAATCCGATGTTGGTGACCGCGCCTTCAAAGATCGCCCCTTGAGGGCCGGTCAGGAGCGCATCGTCGAATCCGCTGCGGCGAGCCACGCGCCCGTAGTACTCCTGGCCGAAGCCTCCGAGGTGCTTCACGTGCGCGAGAGCTCGTTCGTAGGGCGCGGACAGCAGGCGCTGAGGCGTTGTCGGCGCGTGGGCCGGCGGTCGCAGGGTCACCATGATCGACAGCTCGTCGGCGGGCTGGAACACGTACACGCGCACCGAGGCGTCGCGGATGTCCTCGCTCAGGGCGTGGCGGATGTGATCGAGAACCCGGTCGCCGTCCAGCTGCGCGTCGAACAGCTCTCGCGTGCCTTCTTCCAGCCGCTTCAGATGCAGATCGATGCCGCGTGTGCGCCGATCGCGGACCTGCATCGCGGTGAAGTGGCCGTATCCGGCCACCGCAGGGTGGGCAAGCTGCTCCGCGGTCGCGGTGTGCCCGTCAATCTCGATTCGGGGTTGCGCGCTCACGCGGCGCCCTTGTCCGGCGAGCGATCGAGGGCCGCGGCGGCAGTCAGAACGCGGATGCGCGCGCGGGCGGCCAGCACTGCGACGTCCGCCGCCGCCATCTGCATGCGCGCCGCGATCTCGTCTTCAGGCCATCCGGCGGCCACGAGGCGCAGGATCTGCTTGGCGGGGCCCTCGGGCACGGCGGCCAGCAGCTCCTCGACGGCCTCCCACGCGAGGACGACCTCAGCCGGATCCACCGCCCGCCCATCGCGCATGGCGCAAGCGTAGGCGTCAGCACAGCTCGCCGCCCAACCCTCGCTCGATCGGTCGCTGAGGCGGCTAGCTCTTCGGAATCCACGCCGACCGTCACTTGCCATCTGGCCCGCCGCCGGGATCCACGGCGGCGCTAGTCGTGTGGGACGTGCAGCGAGGCGTACTCATCCAGCGACTGGGGGTTGGCCAGCGCTTCGCGATTGTCCACCGGCGAGGCGGTCATCATCGACTGCACCGCTTTCTCGACCTTCTTGCCGCTGCGCGTGTAGGGGATCTCGGAGACCTTATAGATGTGCGCCGGCACATGACGCGGGCTGTTCGCCTCGCGGATCGTGTCCTTCACTTTGCGGCTGAGATCGGCGTCCAGCTCGACGTCGTCCGCCAGCTGCACGCACAGGACCACCTCGACGTCGCCGCCGTGCGGCAGCCCTACTGCGATCGAGTCGGCGATCTCTGGCATCGTCTCGACAGCACGATAGATCTCGGCGGTGCCGATCCGAACACCGCCGGGGTTCAGGGTCGTGTCGCTGCGTCCGTAGATCACGACTCCTCCTTCGGGACGGATCTCGATGTAGTCGCCGTGGGTCCATACCCCCGGATGACGCTCGAAGTACGCCGCGCGGTAGCGGGAGCCGTCGTCGTCGCCCCAGAACCCTGTCGGCATGGACGGGAACGGCCGAGTACAGACCAGCTCGCCCTTTTCGCCGATCACCGCCTTTGCCTCATCGTCCCAGGCCTCGACCGCCATGCCGAGCATGCGGCACTGCAGCTCGCCGCGGCGGACTGGCAGCATCGGCGCGCCGCCCGCGAAGCAGCCGATGATGTCGGTCCCCCCGCTGATGGACGCGACCTGCATGTCGGCCTTCACCGCGTCGTACAGCCAGTCGAACTGCTCGGGATTCAGCGGCGAGCCCGTCGACAGCACCGCGCGCAGCCGGGACAGATCCGCCTCGTCTCTCGGACGCACGCCGGCACGCTGGCTGGAGGCCAGGAACTTCGGACTGGTCCCGAAGTGGGTAACTCCGGCGCGCTCGGCCAGCCGCCACAGCGCCCCCAGGTCCGGGTGCCCAGGGCTCCCGTCGTACAGCACCACGGTGACCTCGCTGGCCAGCGCGCTCACCAGCCAGTTCCACATCATCCACCCGCAGGTCGTGAACCAGAAGATCACGTCGGGCTCTGGGTCATCCCCGAAGCCGTCTGAGTGCAGGTCCACGTGATAGCGGTGCTCCTTTCGATGCTGGAGGAGCGTGCCGCCCGCGCTGTGGACGATGGTCTTCGGCGGTCCGGTGGTTCCCGAGGAGAACATGAGGTACAGCGGGTGGCTGAACTCCAGAGGTCTGAACAGCGGCTCGGCTGGCTCGCGGATCAGCTCGTCGTAGGCCACACCCGGACGACTCAGGCGAGGCGGGGCCATCCCAGCGAAGTCGATCAGCACGACGCCATCGACTGAGGGCAGTCCTTCGACGACGGCCGCCAGCTTCGCGTCGAGGCGGCGCAGCGCCCCGCCGTAGCGGTAGCCGTCGACCGCCACGACAAGCCGTGGCCGGACCTGGGCGAATCGGTCGAGCATCCCCTGGACGCCGAAGTCGGGAGAGCACGACGACCAGATTGCGCCCATTCCCGCGCAGGCAAGCATCAGGACGACGGCCTCGACGCAGTTGGGCACGATCGCCGCGACCCGGTCGCCCTGCTGGAGCCCCATGGAAGTCAGGCCGCGCTGCGCCGAGCCGACCAGGGCGCGCAGCTCGCCGTAGGTGACGGCCGCATCGTCTCTGCCCTCACCGGCGCCGATCAGGGCGATGCGGTCGTCGGTTCGGCGCAGCAGGTTCTCCGCGAAGTTCAGCTGGGCCTCGGGGAACCATCTCGCCCCGGGCATGCGGTCGTCGGCGAGCACCTCGCGGTACGGATGCGCCGCGATGACGCCGCAGTCGTCCCAGACCCGCGCCCAGAAGCCGCCGAGATCCTCCACCGACCATTTCCACAGGTCTTCGTAGGACGCGGCGGCCCCCTTGGCCGCGGCCATCAGCGCCCGCAGGTGGGAGCGCTCAGCCCACGACGCCGGCGGAACCCAGAGGATCTCGCTCACGCAGGCAGTTCTACCCCCGGGCTCATGGCGGGTGAACCTGATCCGATACGGCTGTGCGTCAGCCCTCGAGGATCTCGCAGAGCACCGAGGCTGTGCCCGAGGACTTCATCCCGAGGATCTCCGCGGCCGCCTCCGACACATCGATGACGCGCCCGCCGTGGAACGGTCCGCGATCGTTGATTCGCACGATCACCTGTGCGCCGTTCGCCTGGTTGGTCACCCGCACGCGCGTGCCGAAGGCAAGGGTGCGGTGAGCTGCCGTCAGGTCGTCCGGATCGAATCTCTCCCCGCTGGCGGTTTTCGCCCCCTCGAATCCGGGCCCGTACCAGCTCGCGCTGCCGGAGAAGCTCCCGGTCACCTGCTCGGCGGGGGCGGCGTCGTTGAGCGCTGCGACGAGCTGCTCCAGGACTTCCTCGTCGGCGGCGGCGGGGCCGCCCACCACGACGCCTCCCGCCCAGCGATCAGTGTGGTGGCGCAGGAACTGATCGACCGGCCGCGAGAGCTCGCGCGGCGGGACCAGCAGGAGCGGGCCGGTCACCGAGGCCGCTAGCGCGCCGGCGCTCAATGCGTCCGGGAAGTTGCTGCCAGTTGCGAAAATCACCATGCGCTCTCCGGCGGGCGTTCGCGTCAGCGCTTCCTGTGCCAGCAGAGCGGACGTCTCGTAGCGAGAGGCGCCGGCGAAGCGCTCGACCTCATAGCCGAGCTTCGTGAGCCGGTTCTCGACCGCGGCGCTGATCGCGCCCTCGCCGCCGACCACCAGAACCCGCTTCGCGCCGAGATCGGCCAGCGCTTCCTCCGTCTCCGCAGGCAGCTCGTCCGGCGCGGTGAGCAGCGTCGGAATGCGATCAGCCGTGGCGGCGAGAGCGCCCGCGGCCACCGCGTCTGGCCACGCCCGCGAAGCGTCGGGATGCTCGCCGAGTGCGAGGACGACTTCCGAGGCGCCGGATTCGCTGACCTCAAGCGCCGCGGCGCTCGCGGTCGCGTAGCGGCTGGATCCTGCGATGCGCTCCACGGTCAGACCGAGCGCCTTGAGATCCTTCGCCACAGCGTCGGAGATCGCCGCGGTGCCGCCGAGGACGACGACTTTCACGACTCCCAGACGGACAAGTTCGGCTGCGACGATGTCGGGCAGCTCATCCGGGCTGGTCAGCAGCACCGGCGCGTTGAGCGCAGCGGCCAAGGCGCCGGCGGACAGCGCGTCAGGGTAGGTGGCCGCCGTTGCAAGGATTGCGGCGCCAGCGCTGTCCCGGTGGTCGCGAGAGGCGGCCACGGAGGTGGTGATGCGGTCCGGTCCGAAGGACCGTTCGATCGTCTCGGGGTCGTCGTCCGCGAGTGCGGGCGCGGCGACGCCGAGGATCAGCGCCAGTGCCAGCGCCAGCGCGGGCAGACGCGTAAAAGCCTTGTTCAGTACGGGCATGAACCTGCCTTCGTCGGGGGCAAGGGGTGAGCCGCGCGCCAGGGGAAGGGGGCGCTGCGGGGGGCGGGCAGGTCGCTATAAGCCTGCCGTCGCCACCGTCAACCGAAGCAACCCTGCCACATCCGGCGGCCAGGGGCAAAGTCAGATTCACTCGAACGGGGGATGCACATCGGCCTTCGCTACCCAGCCTCGCCGCAACCGAACCGTCGAGCGCGCGTCCCGGGCCGGGGTTGACGCCGGCACAGCGCCTGATTGACTCCCGTCATGCGAAAAGATCTGGTGCTCATCCCTGACGATCGCCCCGGCGTGCTGGCGAGGCTCGGCGAGGCCGCTGCAGAGGCGGGCCTGAACATCGAGGGCATCAGCGCCTTCACCGGCCAGGGCAAGGGGCTGGTGCATCTGCTGGTCCCCGACGCCGAGGCTGCGCTGGAAGTGCTGTCGGCAGCCGGCTTCGAGGTGCGAGGGGCCCGCGACGTGCTGGTGGTGGATGTGGAGGATCGCCCGGGGGCTCTCGGCGAGGTGTGCCGGCGGCTGGCCGATGCCGAGATCAATATCGAGCAGGCCTATCTGGCGACCGGCACCCGGCTGGTGATCACCGTCGATGACATCGAAAAGGCTCGCGCGCTCTTCA
>DATKBU010000001.1:0-3217 GCA_035513815.1 Egibacteraceae bacterium | reverse complement strand
CGTACCGGGCGGCATGGCTTGCCACGGCAGTGTTGGCGGCCGCCGGGGCAGGCACGATGCTCCTCGCGCAGCGCCGTGTGCGACGGCTCGTGCTCGACAACCGAACGGACGCTCGTTAGCCTGGGGCCAGCCGGTGCCCTGGCCGTCCGCCGGATGCTGCGCGATCATCGGGCGCAGAAGCATTGAGCAGTCGAGGGGACCATGCAGCTGTTCCAGATCCTCAATGAGAGCGGCGAGCTCGTGGGAGAGCCGCCGAAGCTGGATGACTCGGTCCTGGTCGACATGCTCCGGCTGATGCTGCTCGGGCGCCGGATCGACCACAAGGCCATCTCGCTCCAGCGTCGCGGCAAACTCGGCACCTACGCGCCGCTGTCCGGCCAGGAGGCCGCATCGGTCGGCAGCGTCTTCGCGCTGGACCGCGAGACCGACTGGGTGGTCCCCCAGTACCGCGAGCAGCTCGCGATGCTGCACCACGGCCTCGCCCTGTCGACCTATCTGCTGCAGCGGATGGGCCATCCCCAGGGGTCCGAGCTTCCCAAGGACGGCACGCTGTATCCCCAGCAGGTGGCTCTCGGTGCGCATCTGCCGCATGCCGTGGGGCTGGCGTGGGGCCTGAAGCTGCGCGGGGACCCCGGTGTCGTGATCGCCTACTTCGGCGACGGCGCGAGCTCGGAGGGCGACTTCCACGAGTCCTGCAACCTGGCCGGCGTGCAGAAGGCGCCGGTTATCTTCTGCTGCCAGAACAACGGCTGGGCGATATCGGTTCCCTGGAGCCAGCAGTCCGCCGCCGAGTCGGTCGCGCTGCGGGCACCCGGGTATGGCATGGCCGGTTTGGCGGTGGACGGCAACGACGCGTTGGCGATGTACGCGGCCACCGCCGACGCCAAGCGGCGGGCCCAGGCCGGCGAGGGGCCTACCCTCATCGAAGCCGTCTGCACGCGGCTGGGAGCGCACACCACCGCCGACGATCCCACGCGTTACGTGCCGCCGGATGTGGCGGAGACGGCCAAGAAGCGCGATCCCATCATCCGACTGCGCGCCTACATGATCGGAAAGGGGATCTGGAGCGAGGAGCTGGACCAGGAGGCCGAGCGCTGGTGCGACGCCGAGATCGATCGGGCCGTCGAGGAGTTCGACGCCACCCCGAAGCCCGACCCGGCAAGCCTGTTCGACAACGTCTATGCCGCGGAGGACCCGCGGCTGCGGCGTCAGCGCGAGGAGTTCATCGCGGATCGGGAGTCGCGCTGATGCCGGTCATGAGCCTCATTGAGGCGATCCGCTCGACGCTGGCCAGCGAGATGGAGCGCGACGAGCGCGTGATGATCCTCGGGGAGGACGTCGGCAAGTCGGGCGGCGTGTTCCGCGCGACGGACGGGCTTCAGGAGCGGTTCGGCGCGGACCGGGTCGTCGACACGCCCGCGGCGGAAGCCGCGATCGTGGGCGCGTCGATCGGACTTGCCACCGCTGGGTGGGTGCCGGTCCCCGAGCTGCAGTTCCTCGGCTTCGCCCATCAGGCGTTTCATCAGCTCGGCCATCAGCTCGCGCGCTTCCGCTACCGCACCAACGCCCGGTTCACCGCTCCGGTGACTATCCGGGCGCCCTACGGCGGCGGCGTGCGCGCGCCTGAGCTGCACTCGGACGCGTTCGAGTCGCTGCTGATCCACTGCCCGGGGATCAAGGTTGTGGCGCCGTGGACGGCCGCAGACGCCAAGGGCCTGCTGACCAGCGCCATACGCGATCCCGACCCGGTCTTCTTCCTGGAGCCGCTGAAGGGCTACCGGCTGGTCCGCGACGACGTGCCCGAGGATGAGCACACCGTCGCGTTCGGCAAGCTGCGCGTCGCCCGAGAGGGCGACGACGTCACCGTCGTCGCGTGGAGCGCCATGGTGCAGCCCGCGCTGGAGGCGGCAGAGGCTGCCGCGGCGGACGGCATCTCGGTTGAGGTGGTGGATCTGCGCAGCCTCGTTCCGCTCGACGTCGACGGCCTCCGCGAGCGCGTCGCTCGCACAGGCCGGGCCATCGTCGTGCAGGAGGCCCCGCTGACGGCAGGGTTCGCGTCTGAGGTGGTGGCCACCATCCAGGAGGAGGCGTTCGAGTACCTGGAGGCGCCGGTGGCGCGCGTGTCCGGCTACGACACCCCCTATCCCATGCCGCAGCTGGAGGACTTCTACATCCCGGATGCCCATCGCGTCCTGCGCCAGATCAAGGCGACAGCGGAGTTCTGATCCGCTCGAGAGGAGAGCCCTGTGCCCTTCGAGTTCCACCTCCCCGACATCGGCGAGGGCATCGCCGAGGCCGAGATCGTGCGGTGGCTGGTCGCCGAAGGCGACGAGGTGACCGAGGACCAGCCCATGGCCGAGATCGAGACGGACAAGGCCGTGGTGGAGATGCCCGCCCCTGTCACCGGCACGGTGCTCCGCCTGGGCGCCGAAGAGGGGTCGATGCTGCGCGTCGGAGATCTGATGGTCGTCGTGGAGGACGGGTCCTCGACTGCCGAGTCGGCCCCCGCGCCGGCGGACGCAGCCGCCGCGCCTGCGCCCGGGACGGCTGAGACAGCCGCGGCGCCAGCGGCGCCCTCCGAGCCCGGCCAGGCGCCCGCCCCCACCGCAGAGCAGCCTGCCGCGCGCCGGCCTAGGGCAGCGCCCGCGACCCGCCGCCTCGCGCGCGAGCTCGGCGTCGACCTCGCCGCTGTGAGCGGCAGCGGCCCCGGAGGGCGCATCACCGACGAGGACGTCGCGGCGGCAGCAGATGGCCACCGGCCGGACGCCGAGGCGCCGGCGCGCCGGGCCGTGCAGGCCCGTCCGCCGTCAGCTCCGGGCGAGGACGAGGAGCGCATCCCCCTGCGGGGCCTGCGCCGGCGCACCGCCGAGACCATGGCTAATGCGTGGCGCGACATCCCGCACACCGTCGGGTTCCACGAAGTCGACGCCCAGGAGCTCCTGCAGGCGCGGCGCTCGCTCAAGGACCGCGCCGAGCAGGCGGGCGCCCCGCTCACCCTCACCGCCCTGCTGGTCAAAGCCAGCGCGCTGGCGCTGGTCGAGCACCCCATGGTGAACAGCTCCTTCGACGTCGCCGAGCAGCAGATCATCCTCAAGCACCGCCGCAATATCGGCGTGGCCGTCGAGACAGGCGAAGGCTTGGTGCTGCCGGGGGTGCGCGACGCCGACCAGCTCAGCCTGCTCGGCATCGCGCGGGAGCTCGCGCGGCTCACCGCGGC